>JBJFHZ010000103.1:0-108909 GCA_051894075.1 Eubacterium sp. | reverse complement strand
TACGGCAACCCACCTCCCCTTACACAGGGGAGGCTCAATTCGGTTCGATAAACCCTAATTTATATACGTAAAAAGTGAATAATTGATGTGAAATATTTTTATTTTGCTGTTTTTATGATGAATTATAGCGTGATTATGCTATAAATGTCCCGTTTACGCCCTATAAGTGCAGGGCGTTTTTTTATTGCCCTGAAAAAATCAGTTGGGAGATGATGAATTGTCACGCAGAAAAAGGATTACGCAAAAGGAGGTCAGCGACGGTTTAAGGCGCCTTGCCTTTGGAGAAATTACAGACGCTGTATCTCTCCTTTACGAATCTGAAGAAAACATAATAGCCAAGCTTCCGGGTCTTGACTTATTTAATGTAAGTGAAATAAAAAGACCTAAGGGCGGCGGTATGGAGATTAAATTCTTTGACAGGCTCAAAGCAATTGACAAGCTGAGAGAGTTAGCACTTGAGCAGGACAGCAAGGAGAAAACCTCCTTTTTTGATGCTCTTGAAAAAAGTGCCGCAGGTGCAGACAGTGCATACGGAGATGGCGACTGTGAGTAGCTTTAAGACCTTTTCAAAGAAACAGCTTGCCGTTTTAACCTGGTGGTGCAAGGGAAGTAAAATGAGAAATAAAAACGGAATAATATGCGACGGGGCAGTCAGGTCAGGTAAAACCCTTTGTATGAGCATTTCCTTCGTTTGCTGGGCGTTTTACAATTTCAGCGACACCTCCTTTGCACTTTGCGGAAAGACTGTCGCTTCTCTGAGACGGAATGTAATAACGCCGCTTCTTCCTGTTCTCAACGAGCTTGGATTTTCCTGCGACTATAAAATCAGCAGGAATGTACTTACCGTTTCAAGGGGCAGTATAAAAAACCGCTTTTATCTTTTCGGCGGAAGAGATGAATCCTCTGCATCTCTGATTCAGGGTATGACCTTGGGTGGTGTTATGCTTGATGAGGTGGCGCTGATGCCAAGAAGCTTTGTTGAGCAGGCGCTTGCAAGATGCTCTCTTGAAAATGCAAAGTACTTTTTTAACTGCAATCCCGAGCATCCCTATCACTGGTTTTACACAGAGTGGATTTTGAAATGCAGGGAGAAAAATATTTTATATCTCCATTTCACAATGCAGGATAATCCATCTCTTTCAAAATCGGTTATTGACCGATACAAAAGCCTTTATTCAGGAGCGTTTTACGAACGCTTCGTTGAGGGCAAGTGGGTGACGGCACAGGGTTTGGTTTATCCGATGTTTGACTGTGCCCGACACGTAAAAGAATGTACGGGTAGGATAAATAAATATTACCTCTCCTGCGACTACGGAACGGTTAATCCCTTTTCTCTGGGATTGTGGGGTGAGGTTGGAGGTAAGTGGTACCGTGTTGACGAATATTATCATTCGGGGCGGGACACAGGTATTCAGCTTACTGACGAGGAATATTACAGGGAGCTTTGCACTCTTGCAAACGGCAAGACTATTGAGGCTCTGATTATCGACCCGTCGGCGGCGTCCTTTATTCAAACTGTTAAGCGACACGGAAAATATAGGGTGATTAAGGCTGATAACGATGTTGTTTCGGGAATAAACAAGGTCTGTCAGGCTCTTAAAAATGAGGAATTTTACATATCTCCTAACTGCCGTGACAGTATAAGGGAATTTTCTCTTTACCGCTGGGATGACAGTATAAAAAAGGACGCCGTCAAAAAAGAAAACGATCATGCAATGGACGACATACGCTATTTTGTTTCAACCGTAATGAAAAGGGAAACGAATCAAAGGGGTTTTGTGTCCGTTGCAATAGAAAGGAATTGAGATATTGGGCATATTTGACAAAAGAAAAAAGAAGCCTGACTCACCGCCGTCAAATGCTACAGCGGTGCAGACGTCAATAAATTCTTCCCACCCTTACTACAGTCTAACCTCGTATATGCCTATGGGTGCAGAGTCAAGGGTTTATGCACAGCTGAGAAAAGCCGTGCCTATTCTTGACGCCGCAATCAATAAAATTGTCAGACTGACAGAGGGCTTTACCTTTGAAACAGGAGATGACAGCCTTAATGAAAGCATAAATTCCTACTTTGAAAATATCAATGTGGGCGGAAATCAAAGAGGCTTGTCGGCTTTTATTTCAAACTATCTCAATCAGCTTCTAACCTTTGGAACAGCTATCGGTGAAATGGTGGTGAACGAGCAGGGACTTTATGCCCTTTATAACAGCAGTCTTGAAAGCATTGAGCTTAAAAGAGCAGAAAACGGAATAGATGTTGATTTTTATAATTTCGGTGAAAAACTGAAATATCCAAGTCTTATTCTATATTCCGTTTTAAATCCCGAGCCCGAAAAGCTTTGCGGAACAAGTCTATTAAGCGGATTGCCCTTTATCAGCGATATACTGATGAAGATTTATAATACCATCGGCGAAAACTGGGAGCACGCAGGAAACATCAGATATGCTGTTATTTGTAAGCCGTCGGAGTCCTCGGATTATGCGGGAGCTTCACAGCAGGCTCAAACAGTTGCTCAGGCTTGGAGGGAGGCTATGAACTCGTCGGCAGTCAAGGATTTTGTGGCGGTCGGAGATGTGAGTATAAAGGTAATCGGTGCCGATAATGAAATACTTGACAGCGAAATACCTGTCCGTCAGCTTCTTGAACAGATAGTCGCAAAAACAGGAATACCTCCCTTTATGCTTGGACTCAGCTGGTCATCAACAGAAAGAATGAGCACTCAGCAGGCTGATATTCTTACAACAGAGCTTGAAGCCTACAGACGAATTCTAACGCCTGTGATTACTAAAATAGGCAATATGTATCTTGCCTTAAACGGTATTGGCTGTGACCTAAAGGTTCGCTGGAACAAAATCACACTTCAGGACGAGAAGGACAAGGCTCAGGCACAGCTTTATATGGCGCAGGCAAATAAAATTAATAAGGAGGTTGAAGCGTGAGAGAGGGATTTACAATCAAAAGCGTTGAACTGACAGACAAAGAGCTGGAGAAAATCAACACCTTTACAAGAACGCCCTTTTCGGCAGACAGGCTTTATGCATTCAATTTGGTGCTCTGCAACAATGATGTTGACAGAGATTATGAAAAATTTTCCCTTGAGGCTCTCAACGAGCTTTCACAGATGTTTTTAGGCAGAACAGGAATTAAGGACCACTCAATGAAATCAAGCGACCAAACTGCAAGAATTTATGACACCTGGGTTGAAAGAGTTGAGGGTAAAAAAACTGCTGACGGAGAAGATTTTTATCGTCTTATGGCAAAGGCTTATATGGTGAGAAATGATGAAAATGATGGCTTTATCACCGAGATTGAGGCAGGAATTAAAAAGGAAATTTCCGTTTCCTGCTCAATGGGTAAAAGCGTTTGCTCTGTTTGCGGAAAGGACAGACGTCAGGAAAGATGTGAGCATATTCCCGGCAAGGTCTATAACGGCAAAACTGCATTTGTCATTTTGTCAGACGCAAAGGACGCTTATGAATTCAGCTTTGTAGCAGTACCTGCACAGAGAGAGGCAGGAGTTACAAAGACATTTAAAATTTCAGAAAAGGAAGCTTTGGATATGGAAGAAATTATGAAAACTCTTAAAGGCTGTACCGACAGCGTTGTGCTTACAAGGGCACAGGCTGAAAGCACAGTTGAATATATTGAAAGCCTTAAGGATGAGGCAAAGCTTGGAGCAGAATACAAAAAGAGCCTTACAGATGAGGTTGTAAGACTTTGTGCCGTTGCAATGCCGGATATGGATATTGAAACCTTTAAGGGCGTTGCTCAGGTTATGACGGCAAAGGAGCTTTTATCCTTTAAAAAGGCTTTCTCAAAAGCAAATTATGAAAAGTCCGCTTCTCTTCAGATTAAAGAGAACGGAAATACAAATAATCAGTTTAATCAGTTTAAGATGTAATTTAAGGAGGAAATAATTATGGCATACGACAACATTAAACTTGAAAAGGGATTATACACAACAGGCAAATCATTTACTCAGGCACTTGAACAGCTTGACCCGTCGGAGAATTATAAGGGTACATCTCTTGAGGGGCTTGACGCCTTTGAACGTCAGCTCAAGAGATTTGACATTAAGGTGGCAGGTAAAAATTCCGATACTATTTCAAAATTTTTCTCAACCTCTGATTCGGCCGTGCTTTTCCCTGAATTTATTTCACGTGCCGTTAAAAACGGTATGACAGGAAACGACAGAATTGAAAATATTGTTGCTTCAACAACCTTGACGGATTCTCTTGATTACCGTTCAATCAGTCTTTCGGGAGAAGATGATGACTATTATCTCGGTGAGGTAGGTGAGGGCGCCGTTCTTCCCGAGCTGACAATAGGCGTTAAGAGTAATCTTACAAAGCTTAAGAAATACGGAAAGATGATTACGGCATCCTATGAGGCTATCAAGTTCCAGAGGCTTGATGTTTTCTCCCTTGCTCTTAAAAAGGTCGATGAGAATATTGCCAAAAGCCAGTTTATTGATGCGCTTGGTTCGGTTCTCACAGATGATACAGAGAATATCAAGACCAACGGCACAAAGTTTACTTATGACGACCTCGCTAAGCTTTGGCTTTCTCTTTATCCTTACACAATGACAACTCTCATTGCTAGTCCTCAGGATGTTAGTGAGCTTCTTACCATACAGGAGTTCAGAGATGCAAATGCAGGTCTTGACTTCCACGGCACAGGAAAGCTTATTACTCCTTTCGGTGCAGAAATCATCTGTGTTGAGGAGCTTGAAGCAGGAATAATCTACGCCCTTGATAAGAATTATGCTATTGAAAAGGTGGTTGCAAGTGACGTTACAACAGAGTATGACAAGATTATTGACAGACAGCTTGAAAGAGCCGCTGTCTCAACAATAGTCGGATTTTCACCTATTTTCAATGATGCAGTAAAGGTTCTTTCAAAGGCATAATCGGGAGGTTTTGAATGACTGATTATAATGCGGTAAAAAACGAGCTATACGTTTTGACGGAATATGAATCGGGACAGCTTGATAAATATGACGGCATAATTGAAAGCGTTTGTGACTCTGTTTTCTCTCAGGTTAAAAGACCTGAGCTTGAGGCAGATAAGCGTGTTATTCACCTTGCCGCCGCAAAATGCTACTATCAGATTCTCTTGTTAAATCAGTCTGAAAGCCTAACATCATTTAAGGCAGGGGATATTTCTTATACTATGTCCTCTGCCTCTGTTGAAGGGGCAAGAGAATTATACAGTCAGGCTGTAAAGGACTGTGCGGATTTGATGAAAAAGGATTCATTTGCGTTTGAGGCGGTGTGATATGAATAAGTCATATATAATTAAAAAACAGCTTGAAAGAATCGGAAATCAAGTTTATCTGACTGACGGAAGCTGGAAATCAATGCCCTTTAAAGCGTACATTTATCCGCTGTGGCGGCGTAAAAGCTCTGCCTTTGAGCCCGTATATACGGAAATAGGTGCCGAAAGCAGAGAGTATTATCTTTACATTGGTCCCTGCGGCCACGATATAACTGTCTTGTCCGATGAGGGACGTGTTCTTTATGATGGAACCTCATTCAGCTTTACAAGGCGTGACGCAGTAAAGGTAAATGACGAAACGATTTATTTTACAGGCATACTGAAGAAAATTAAGGAGAATGAATATGTTGAATATTAAAACACTTCTTGATGATTTTGTGTCGGCTTTAAGAAAAGACGGCTACTTCGACGATATAAAAATTGTATGTGCCTATCCTTATACGCCGAGACCTACGGAGCTTAAGGACAGCATTGTCGCCGTAGGCTTCTCGGATATATCCTTTGAGTCAGACAGAATCGGTGAAAGCAGTAGATACGGTCAGGTGAAAATCTTTGCGGATATATTTGTTCCCTTTGGTGAGGACAGCAAAAAAGCCTGTGAAATTTTCGCTCGTATTTGTGAAGCTATAAGCAGTTATAATGTGGTTGCCGTGTCTGCGCAAAGAACATATGCTAACAAGGAAACTGCGTCATATATCATGAAAACGGAAATTGCGTTTAACGGAGAAATTTTGTTTGGAGGTGGCAGCGGTGAATGATGATTTTGAACAGGCGGAGAAATTAAGCGAGATAATAAGGCTTGACGGAAAACGCTACGACGGCTCCGCTGAAAAGTGATGAATGAAATCAGAATGAAATTCGGAAATTTTGAATTTCCGTCAAATCCTAAAGCAATCAAGGCTGAAATTTCTTCGGCGGTAATATACAGTCCTGTTTACGGCGGTAAAAGTAAAACGGAAAAAATCACGGATAAGCCTACTGTAATTTCGGGAAACGGTATGTTCTTCTCGGACAATGGGGTTGAATATTGTCAGCGTCTTTCAAAAATGATGAAGGATAAGAAATCAAGCTGGCTTTTCTGCCCGGGTGTCTATCCCATAAAGGCATTTCTGTCTGATTTTTCCTATCAGCTTGACAGTAAAAGCAACGGCGTTTATTACAGCTTCTCCTTTATTGAGGACTGTACTAAGGTGTCGGCTGAAAGAGAATTTATTTTTACTGTTGCAGACAGTGGCGAAAATGCTTTTGACATTGCCCACAGGTGCGGTGTCAGCGTTGATGATATTATGCGCCTTAATGATATTACAACTCCTTTTGACATTGCTTCGGGAAGGAGGATAAGAATACGTGAAAATTCAAATGACTGATATTAACGGCAGGGAATATGAGGTAAAGGATATAACACAGATTATTTTTACCGAAACCGTAGGTGCCGCCTGTGCGTCACTTTGCTTTAAATTTAAAAGCAGGGAGAAAATCGGAGAAATTGTCAGTGTTAGGGCACATTCCGAAAAGAGTATTATTTTTAACGGCTTTTGTGACTGTCAGAGAGTTACGGCAGATTCAAAGGGCTTTGAGACGTATATTTATGCAAGGTCATCTGCAAGCGTTCTTGTTGACAGTCAGTCAAGACCGTTTACGTTTAACTGCCCTTCGGCAAGACAGCTTTGGACGGAATATGCAAGAGACTTGGGCTTTGAATATTCACTTCCCAAAATTTCCTGCAATGAGAAGTACGAGGTATCGTCAGGTACCTCTTGCTTCGGTGCAATTAACAATTTCGTGTCGGCTTTGACAGGGTGTGAAATTATTATTACACCTGAAAATAAAATTTCCTTGGGTGAGGTCAGCAAGGATGTAAAAAGCCTTAACAGCTATACGATTTTGTCGGCGTCTGCCGTTATTAACAGAAGCGAGCCTGTGGGGGAAATCTGCTTTAAGAGAGAGCAGGATACCGACTACAAGGCTCATTTTGTGTCACAGCTTGCAAGGGAAAAAGGACTTGGCAGAACACGTTATATAAATCTTAATTCCGTTGCCCAGTGGCAAAGAACAAATAGTGTTTTACGAAGAATGAAGGACTGTTTTAATGACTATATGCTTCTTGAAATAACTGTAGACGGAACCGTTAATGAAAAGCTTTATCAGCGTTTTTCTTACAGCGGAGAAATAGGAAAATATGACGACTATATTCTTACCGAAAAGAGATATATCTTTGATAAGGGCACGGAAAAAACAAAGCTTGTTTTAAGAAAAAATATTGATATGGGGGAAGCGATTTATGTGGATTAGCAGGCAAATGACTGAAAAGGCTGAAGCTCCGATTATTGAAAACGGCAGGGTTACGCTTAATGATAAGGGAGAGCTTGAGGCTGTTTCAACAGGCGCTGAAAGAAATGTAAAGGTCTATGCTCCATATGGGTATTCTTTTTCTCTTCCTGCAGGAAGTGAACTCTTAATGACGAGAAGCTCGGGAGAACAGGTTTCTTTCGGAACGGAAATGAAAGCCGATTCCGTCAGTGAGGGCGAAATAAAAATTGCCTCTGCGTCTGGGGCATATATTTATCTCAAAAATGACGGAAGCGTTATTATAAACGGACTGAAAATAAACAGTAAAGGAGTAATTGAATGACCCGAAGTAATTCTCAAATATTTGATGAAGCCGAAAAGCTCCTTTTGGACTGTCTTTGTTCTCTTTACTGCCCGAGAAAAATGTTTTATCCGAAAAAGGATTACGGCAGTCAGATAAGGCTTTGCGGAAAATTAAGCGAAGAATATCTCCTTGCATATGCAAGACAGGGGTTGGCTGATTTTGACGGGGTATACGTGAAATCAGTAAAAAAAGAACAGTCTGGCATAAGCTTCAGCCTGTTTATTAATGATGAAGAAAGGACGGTGACTATGCCCTATGAGATTGACATATGATGAAATTGAAAATAATATGAAAAGCACCTTTTTTGAAAAATACGGGGGAAATCCCGAAAAAAATTCCTTTGAGGAAAAGATAATTGAGGCTTTGGCAAGTGAGCTTTACAGTCTGTCCTGTCAGAGCGATTACATATTAAAGCAGTCTTTTGTTCAAACTGCTACGGGTAAATATCTTGATATGCTTGGTGAAATGAGAGATTGCACCCGAAAGGAAGAAACAAAAGCAGTAGGCACCTTAAGATTTTATAATGCTCAGGCGTCAGACGAGGATATAACTATTAAAAAAGGTACGATATGCTCTGATTTATCAAAGCCGTATATTCAGTTTGAAACTACCGAAGATGCAGTTATAACGGCAGGAGAGCTTAGTGCTGAGGTGCCTGCACAGGCCCTTGACGGCGGAGAGGAATATAATGTCCTGTCGGGAGAAATCAGTGTTATGGTAAATGCACCGCTGAAGGTGGAAAATGTTACTAACAACAGCGCTTTTTCAGGCGGAAGCGATATTGAATCAGACACCGCCTTCAGAGAAAGAATTATCAGAAATTATACAATTCCCGCAAACGGAATGGGCAGGGCTTCAATTGAAAACAAAATTGAAAAATTAGATTATATTTCGGATTGCAGGGTAACGAATACCGATACGGCAGGAAAAGTAAATATTGCAGTGCTTGTCAGAGACGGCCAAGGCATAACTGATGAAAGGTCTGAGGAGATAAGAGAATGCGTAGGCTTTGCCGATATAGTCGGAGCTGGCGTCAACATTTCAATTGCTTCTGAAGCTACAGTCACCTTGACGGTTGACGCAACCGTTATTGCCTCGGCCGATAAGGATAAAACAGCCGATTTTATAAATGATGTGATTAACGAAGCATTCAGCGAAAGAAAAATCGGCAAATCACTTTCCGTTTCAAAAATCACAAGGGAAATTCTTAAAAACGAGGATATAGAGGATGTGAATTTTTACAGCAGTTCAATTATAAACGGAGAATTTTTCTGTCCCACACAATCATATTTAAAAATTTCAAAAGCGACGGTGAATTGTAATTATGAATAATTCGACGGCTTATGAGCGCCTTAATTCATTGATTAAAAGCCTGAAGCCGAATGCCGAGGATGACCATGCTTTAACAGCCTTGATTTATGCCTGTGCATCAGGTCTTGAGCTTTTGAAAAGCAGTTTAGATGACGTTTGGAAACAGCAGTATCTTGAAGCAATGTCACAGGATACAGTCGATAAGTACTGCATTCTTTTGGATATTGATACTGCTTTGGAATACGAAGAAAAAAAGAATAAAATCAGAGAAAAGCTATCTCAGGGCTATAATGAATTTTGTGCCGATGAATTTATTGACTATTATAAAGGTCTCGGAGAAAAATTCGGTGTTACCGTCAGAGGCTTCAAAATGACACTTTCAGGCGTAAGAAAAAGTAATATTTCCGTACTTGGGGAAATTACGAAAAAGCTTGAATATTATCTGCCTCCGTTTATAACAGTATGCTTGTCGGGCAATCATCTGGATTTTGAGAACTGGGATTTACTGGGCTTGACCTTTCAGACCTTTGACAGTCTCGGTATGAATTTTTCAATGATAGAAACAATAAAATAATAAGGAGGATTTTATGAGCAGTTCAAATAAAACTTCTGTTCTTGGGCTTAATCAGTGGGCAGCCTCGGATTGTCCTGTCAGAGCCGACTTTAATCGTGACAATGTTATGATTGAAAGAGCGGTTACGGATCATACAAGGAACAGTAACATTCACGTAACTTCTGCAGAAAAGGCAGTATGGAATCAGGGAGTGCATTACGGAATGTATTTCGGAAACGGTGACGCTGTAAGGCATATTACTACAAATTGTCCCTTTGAGCCTGTATTTGTATTGGTTTTTGCGTCGGCAAGACCTGCCAGCTCAACCGATTTTACGGAGGGAAAAAAGTATAACTACATAGCCTTTGCCTCGCAGATTTCTTCTATGGCAAATTTGGAAATAGAGGAATACGGTGCACAGCTTAAGGTTACTCAGGATATTTCCCCGTCATATAAAAATGAATATGTATATCTTAACCAAACGGGTGTTTCGTACACTTATATAATGTTTAGATAAATAAAAAGCCACGAACTTGATTTTTTAATCTCGTTCGTGGTTGTTTTTATACTGAAAAATTATTCTGCTTCAAACATTTCTTTTCCGACATTGCAGAGGGGACATTCAAAATCCTCAGGCAAATCCTCCCATTTTGTTCCCGGGGCGATACCTGCATCGGGACATCCTGCTTCCTCGTCATATACCCAGCCGCATACTGTGCAAACGTATTTCATTTTTTCACCTCCGTTAATAGTTTTAACATATACATTCTATTATATATAAATATTCCGTAAATACAAGTATCTGCCGAAAAATTTTTAGTATCAATTTAATTTTATTTGATTTAAACTTTTCACTTTACATTAAATTATTATTATAATATAATAATACCGCATTGTATCCGCAGACAAAAATAGTATTTGTCGGGCAGGGACGGTTTGGTGTTTTACTGTCTGAGCCTATGGAACAGTAGCAGAAAGGAAAATTTAATTATGAAACAAAACACAAAGAAAATTGCAGGGATAGGACTGCTTACGGCAATCGTTGTAGTGCTTCAGCTTTTAGGAAGCTTCATCAGATTCGGTCCGTTTTCAATCTCGCTTGTACTTATTCCCATTGCCGTAGGTGCGGCTCTTTACGGAATTTTGGCAGGCGGCTGGCTGGGTCTTGCTTTCGGTGTTGCCGTGCTTCTTTCAGGCGACGCAGGAGCATTTCTTGCAATAGACCCTATCGGAACAGTAATTACAGTTCTTCTTAAGGGTATGCTGGCAGGTCTTGCCGCAGGCGCTGTTTACAGCTTGATTGAAAAGAAAAACAGAATTGCGGCTGTTATAACCTCGGCAATTGTATGCCCTGTTGTAAACACAGGCGTATTCTTAATCGGCTGTCGACTTTTCTTCTTTGAAACTATTAAGGAGTGGGCAGCAGGTACAAATGTGCTCCAGTATATGCTTGTGGGCTTGGTAGGTGCTAATTTCCTGTTTGAGCTTGGTGCAAATATCATTCTTTCACCTACTATTGTTAAACTTGTTAAAATCGGCAGAAAGGAAAAATTATGATTCTTGCTGTAGATGTAGGAAATACGAATATTGTTTTAGGCTTTCTTGATGGCGAAAAGCTCGTTAATGAATGTCGTCTTTCAACGGCTGTTGATGATTCGGCAGAGGAATACGCCATAAAGCTTAACAGTATTTTTGAAATATGTAAAATTAAGCCTGAGGAAATAGAGGGCAGTGCTTTATCATCGGTTGTTCCCCCTCTTAACAGAACAATATCTAAGGCGATTATGCTTATTACAGGCAAAAAGCCAATAGTTATAGGTCCCGGAATAAAAACAGGACTTCATATAAAGACAAATAACCCTGCGGAGCTTGGCGCAGATATGGTGGTGGGTGCTGTTGCAAGCATTGCAAAGTATCCCTGTCCTCAGATTATTTTTGATTTGGGCACGGCAACTACTGCGTCTGTTATTGATAAGGACGGCTGCTTTATCGGCTGTTCAATTCTCTGCGGTGTAAAAACTGCACTGGCAGCTCTTGCGTCAGGCACAGCACAGCTTCCGCAGATTGAAATTGTTGCACCCAAAAGTCCTATCGGTACAAACACCATTGACTGTATGCGTAGCGGTACTGTTTACGGTACAGCCGCTATGATTGACGGTCTTGTTAAAAGATTTGAAAAGGAGCTTGGCGAAAAAGCAACGGTTGTTATAACGGGCGGTCTCGGCGGTGTAATTGCAAGGTATTGCGATACTGACGTAATTGTAGACAAAAATCTTCTTATTGACGGCTTACGTATGATTTACGAAAAAAATATTTAATTTGGTATGAGGTAGAATATGGCAGTATTCAGAGGCTTTAAGGCCTATAGACCGGAAAAATCAAAGCAGTCCCTTATCCCTGCTTTGCCATATGATGTTATGAGCAGTGATGAGGCAAGGAAGGAGGTAAAGGGAAATCCTTATTCCTTTCTCCACGTGGACAAGGCGGAAATAGATTTGCCTGAGGGGACTGATTTGTATGACGACAGCGTATATAAAAAAGCAAAGGAAAATCTTTTAAGGCTTGAAAATTCAGGCGCTCTTGTTCAGGATAAAGCACCCTGCTTTTATATTTACAGGCAGATAATGAACGGCAGAAGTCAGACGGGAATTGCAGGCTGTGCCTCTATAGACGATTATAAAAATAATGTCATTAAAAAGCACGAGCATACTCTTGCAAAAAAGGAGCAGGACCGTATCCGCCATGTTGATACCTGCGATGCAAATACAGGTCCGATTTTCCTTACCTACAGAAAAAGCGATACTGTAAACAGTATTGTGACAGAATGGGTGTCCTCCCATAATCCCGAATATGATTTTGTATCCGACGGCGTAGAACAGACGGTTTGGGTTGTTGATGACAGCGAAACGGTAAGTAAAATATCCTCTGCATTTGAAAAGGTGCAGTCAATGTATATTGCCGACGGTCATCACAGATGTGCCTCTGCCGTCAGCGTTGGAGAAAAAAGGAGAATGGAAAATCCCGATTATTCGGGACAGGAGGAATTTAACTTTTTTCTTGCAGTGGCCTTCCCTGATAATGAGCTGAAAATTATGGATTACAACAGAGTTGTCAGAGGCTTAAACGGACTTACTGCCGATGATTTTCTCAAGGCTGTTTCGGAAAGCTTTGAAATTGAAAAATCAGTCAGTCAGTACCGCCCTGAAAGAAGACATACCTTCGGTATGTACCTTGAAAATCAATGGTATTCCCTTAAAGCAAGGGAGAATATCATAAACGAGGCTGACCCTGTTGCAAGGCTTGATGTTTCAATTCTTCAAAACAGCCTGCTTAATCCGATTTTGGATATCAAAAATCCGAAAACAGACGACAGGATAGACTTTATCGGAGGAATAAGAGGGCTTAATGAGCTTGAAAAAAGAGCAAGCTCGGATATGACGGTGGCTTTTGCAATGTATCCCACCACCGTTGACGATTTGATGTCTATTGCAGATGCAGGACTGATTATGCCTCCGAAATCCACTTGGTTTGAGCCGAAGCTTTTATCAGGACTTTTTATACATCATTTGTCCGATAACTGAATTTATATTTCTTATTTTATTGAAAATGAAAGGCTATTGTGATAAGATAAAAAAGATATGACATACCTTCGTCATAAAAGAGGGAAAATATTTTTTGGAGGTCATTAAATGAAAGAGGAAAACAGAAAATACGCCCAGGAAGCCTACGACATAGTAAACTATGCCGCAAAGAAGATAGGCTCAAGACTTCCCGGCTCCGAGGGTGAAAAAAAGTATGCCGACTATATGGGCGAAAAGCTTAAGGAAATCGGAATTACTCCCAAGCAGGAGGAATTTGCAGTTTCTCCCAGAGCATCCATTGGCGGTATTCCGTATGCAGGCTGGTTCGGACTTATTATGAGTGGGCTTGTATACCTTGCACTTGCTATTCCTACCCTTTGGTTCGGTATGGCACTTTCAGGAGTGGCAGTTCTTGCCTGGCTTGTTTTGAGTGTATTCCTTTATAAGACTTGGTTTGATATGTTCTTCAAGCAGGAAATATCACAGAATACATACGGTGAGCTTCTTCCGCCTGACGGTAAGTACGATTACACTATTATTCTTTCAGGCCATACTGATACAAGCTGGACCTGGAGACATTCCGAGCATGCCTATAAGTATAAGGATAAGCCTGTTCTCGGAATTGTTGCCACCTACGGTAAGGTGGGCTTCGGTGCTGTTTGCGTATTTTTGCTTATCGGTATTTCAATTGCTATGTCTGTAATTTATGCAGGCGAGTATTTCGGTGCTTTGTGGGCAATTAACCTTATTCAGTATTCAAAATCCTTCTACATATTCAAATTTATACTTCGTTTTCTTCCTATAATCACAGCAATAGGCAGTTGCTTTGTAATTATGTGGGCTGACCCTCATCCGAGAAATGCCTCAAGAGGTGCAATGGATAACGCAACAGGCTGTGCACTGAGCTATGCAGTAACAAAGTATTTTGCTGAAAATCCCGATAAAATGCCAAAGAACTGCCGTATAGTTGATTTCAACTGCGGCTCTGAGGAGGCAGGCTTAAGAGGCTCTATCGCCTTTGCAAACGAGCATAAAAACGACGACCTTACAAAGAATGCTTGGAATATCAATATCGACTCCGTTGCCGATAAAGATTATTTCGAGGTTGTAATCAAGGATGATTGGCAGTTTACCCGCTTTGATAAGGATCTTGAGCAGATGTTTAAGGAGTCCTTCAAGGAGGTAGGAGTTCCAAGTAAAACCGATTACTGTATCCATAATCCTGTTGGCGGATGTGACAGTACACCGATGACAAAGGCAGGCATTAAGTCTGTTACCTTTGCCGCTCAGAATCCTGTTCTCACATATTATTATCACACATGGAGAGATATGCCCGAGCGTTTTGATATGGAAACAGTAGGCGACGGCTTTGAGGTTATCCTTGCAGTTATTGACAAGATTGCAAAGTTCCAAGAGGAAAAGGGCTTTAACGGTCCTCAAAAATAATTTATATTATGTCTTTTTCCGTTATGCTTCGTTATTCACTGCTCGCAGTGAAAGCCTTGCCTAACGAAAAAATCCATTAATATAATAGCTTTATATTTGCAGTTTAAATGCTGTCTCGTTTGAGGCAGCATTTTTTATATAAAAATATACTAATTGGAAAAATTGTTTAACCTTTATTCCATATAATAGACAAATTTCAAAATTATGTTTGTTGAAATGTTTGAAATTATAATGTATAATTTAATAAACAATATTTTTTAACTAAAGGAGAAGTTATTTATGGAAAATTCACAAAAACTCCGTCCTTTCGGTATGCGTGATAAAATCGGGTATGCCTTCGGAGATATGGGTTGTAATTTTTCTTTCCAGCTTGTATCGTCGTATATGTACCTTTTCTATACGCAATGTATCGGCTTGAGTGCGGCTAACTGGGCTTGGATTATCGTAGTTTCAAAGGTTTGGGATGCAATTAATGATATCCTTATCGGCAATATGGTTGACCGCAAACGAATAGGTAAAAAAAGTAAGTTTATGCCGTGGATAGCTATAGGCTCCGTGGCGCTCGTTGTAACGTCAATTATGATTTTTACACCTGTAACAGGCTTTTCACAGCTGGGTAAAATTGTATGGTGTCTTGTATCATACTGTCTTTGGTCCGTTGCATACACTATGATTAATGTTCCATACGGTTCACTCCACTCTGTAATTACAGAGGACCCCAAGCAGCGTACAACTCTTTCAACCTTCAGAAGCATAGGTGCATCTCTTCCGGCTGTGCTTGTTATGATTTTGCCTAAGGTTGTATACAAGGATAATGTTCTTGATGCAAACATACTTTTCGTTGTAGCTATTATTTTCTCTGTTGTAGCATTCTTCGTATTCTTTGCAATGCGTAAAATGGTAACTGAAAGAGTAGTTCGTGAGGATAAGATTGAGAAGGTCAGCTACATTTCAACAATTAAGTCCTTCTTTACAAATCGTGCTATGGTTGCAATTACTATAGCAACGGTTGCAGTAGTTGTTTTCTACAACTCTACAATGTCTGTAAATAACCTTGTATTCCAGTTCTATTTTAATGACGCCAGCAAGTCAACCCTTGCAATGATTGCGTCGTATATACCTTTAGTTGCATTTATGCCCTTTGCATCAAGCATAGTTGCAAAAATCGGTAAGAAAAAGCTGATTGTTATTTCGGGAATTATAAGCGTTGTTTCCGGAATACTTATGCTGTTTCTCCCTATCACTCCCGATACAAAGGGTATTGTTATCTATGTAATCGGACTTATGTTTGTAAACACAGGCTGCTGTGTATTCCAAATCATTGTTTGGGCAATTATTGCAGACTGTATTGAAATGAGCTACCGTAAAAAAGGCGTTCGTGAGGAAGCATCACTTTATGCTCTTTATTCCTTCTTCCGTAAGCTTTCACAGGGTATCGGCTCTGCCATTGTTGCACTTGCGCTCAGTGCAGTCGGCTATGTTGAAAGCGCAACAACTCAGACGGCGCAGGCTTCTTCAAACATCAAAAATCTTTATATTGTATTCCTTGTAATCGGACTTGCCGTAATGACTCTTTCAATGTGGTTCATTTACAATATTGACTACAAGCAGGAGCAGGAATTCGGTAAAGCCGCAAATGAAAACGGTGAATAATAAAAAATAATACAGAGAGGTAATATTATGCGTATTGTAAAAAATATAAACGAAGGCTGGATGTTTTCCAAGGATGCTAAGACTGTTCCGTCAAAGCTTCCTGAAAATTGGGAAAAGCTGAATCTTCCTTATACCTGGAACGGTAAAGACGGTCAGGACGGCGGAAACGATTATTACAGAGGAGCAGGCTATTTTGCAAAAACTCTTGCAAAAGGTGATATGCCCGAGGGTGACGAGGTTTATCTTCAGCTTGACGGTGTAAACTCCACAGGTAAGGTTTATTTTAACGGAAAAGAGCTTGTAACTCATCACGGAGGATACTCTACCTTCAGAGTAAAGCTTGATGATATTAAGGACGAAAACCTCCTTGTAGTAACTGCCGACAACAGCCCTAATGATTACGTTTATCCCCAGATGGCTGACTTCACCTTCTACGGAGGCATTTACCGTGATGTTTCACTTATCGGTGTGAAGAAAGAGCATTTTGACCTTGATTATTACGGTGCTCCCGGTATTGCCGTTACACCGAAAATCAACGGTAAGGACGCTGATGTTGAGCTTCAGGCATACGGAAACGGCACTGTTGAATTTACAGTAACAGACGGTGAAAATGTTGTAGCAACAGCAACGGCTGAGGGTAAAAATCCTAAAGCGTCAATTACAATTAAGAATGTTCATTTGTGGGACGGTGTTAAGGACCCATTCCTTTATACTGCTACTGCAAGACTGATTGTTGACGGTGAATCAGTTGATGAAATTTCAACACGTTTCGGTTGCAGAAGCTTTAAAATTGACCCACAGAAGGGATTTATCCTTAACGGCAGAGAATATCCGCTTAGAGGTGTTTCACGTCATCAGGACAGACCTGATATCGGTAATGCACTTTTGCCCGAGCATCATAAAGAGGATATTGAGCTTATCTGTGAAATGGGTGCAAATACAATTCGTCTTGCCCACTATCAGCACAACCAGTATTTCTATGACCTGTGCGACGAAAAGGGACTTGTTGTCTGGGCTGAAATTCCTTATATTTCAAAGCATATGCCCGGTGGCTTTGAAAACACAAAATCTCAAATGACAGAGCTTATCTGCCAGAATTATAACCACCCCTGTATTGTCGTTTGGGGACTTTCAAATGAGATAACTATGAACGGCTCAGATAAGAGCCTTATTGACAATCACATAATGTTAAACGACCTTGCACACAGCCTTGATAAGACAAGACTTACCACCGTTGCAGTTCTTACTGCCTGCAGTCCCGATGACGATTATACTAAAATTTCCGATGTGCTTTCATATAACCACTATTTCGGCTGGTACGGCGGAAGCACCGCTATGAATGGTCCTTGGTTTGATAACTTCCATAAGAAATATCCAAACAGGGCAGTAGGCTTAAGTGAGTACGGCTGTGAGGCACTTAACTGGCATACCTCAAATCCCGAGCAGGGCGATTATACCGAGGAGTATCAGGCATATTATCACGAGGAGCTTATTAAGCAGATTGCAGAAAGACCGTATCTTTGGGCAACTCACGTTTGGAATATGTTTGACTTTGCCGCCGACGCAAGAGGTGAGGGCGGTGAAAACGGTATGAACCACAAGGGCCTTGTTACCTTTGACAGAAAGTATAAGAAGGATGCATATTATGCATATCAGGCTTGGCTTTCCGACAAGCCTATGGTGCACCTTTGCGGTAAGAGATATGTTGACAGAGTTGAGGATGTTACAAAGATAACTGTTTATTCAAATCAGGATGAGGTTGAGCTTTTTGCCAATGGTGAAAGCATCGGAAAGCAGAAAAAAGGTAAGTATCCGTTCTTCTATTTTGATGTTCCTAATAAGAACAGCGAAACAAAGATTCTTGTCAGAGCAGGTGAGCTTACCGATGAGGGTATAATCAAAAAGGTTGATAAATTCAATGAAGATTATATTATGAAGGATGAGGGCTCCGTTATCAACTGGTTTGAGATTGATACACCTGTGGGCTATTTCTCGATTAATGATACTATCGGCAGTATTCTTTCAACCTTCAAGGGCAAGATTTTTGCTGTTAAGTTTATTAAAATTGTTATGGGCGCTATGTCCGACGGAAATGATAAAAAGAAGGAAAAGGGCAAAAAGAAAAAAGCCGAGATTATGGGCTTTTCTCTCAGCAGTATTAATAAGTCTATGATGGATATGGTTAAGGACTTTACTGTTAAGAGAGCATTTATGATGATGGGCGGTAAGTTTACCAAGGAGCAGATTCTTGAGGTAAACGCAATGCTCAACAAAATCAAAAAGCCAAATAAATAATATTGTGCAATAAAACCCGTTTGAAGCTTTGTACAGCTTCAAACGGGTTTGTTCTGTTTTATCATTCTTTTTCTGCTACAAAGACAAGCCAGCCCTTTTCTTCAAAGCGTTCTTTAACCTTAAAGCCGTTTTGGGCAAAGGACATCAATACCTCGTCCTCTCTGCTTTCAATAATACCGCCTGTGATGTAAACACCGCCGTAATCTAAAAATTTACCAACGTCCTTGTTGAATTCCATAATGATATCGGCAATAATGTTAGCAACAACCACATTGTATTTACCGCTGACTTTATCTGAAAGATTGCCCTGAACTGCCTTGAATTTACTTTCGTCAAAGCCGTTTTCCTTTGCATTTTCCATAGCTGTTTTAACTGCAAGGGAGTCTATGTCAACTCCGAATGCTGATTTTGCACCAAGCAAAAGGCTTGCAATGGAGAGTATACCGCTTCCGCATCCGATGTCCAGAACGGTTGAACCCTTATCAATGTATTTTTCAAGAGTTTCAAGACATAATTTTGTTGTGGGGTGACTGCCTGTACCAAAGGCAAGTCCCGGCTCAATGTGTAAAACTATTCTTCCCTGTGGGTCATATTCATCCTCCCAGGTAGGTCTGATGAGCAGCTTTTCGCCGATAGGCATAGGGTGAAAATACTGCTTCCAGTTATTAACCCAGTCCTCTGTGGCACAGTCGGCAATTTTAATTTCGTATTCTATACCGTTTAAATCAAGACGTTCCTTGATAAAGGAAACTGCCTCAAGGGGATTTTCGTGAGGGTTGACGTAAACGTGGATAATGCCCTTTGACCTGTCAGCTTGCAAAAGACTTTCTTCAATCAAATCTATATGGGCAATTTCCATTACCTCGTTTTCAAGGTCAGAGTAGTCCTCTATATAAATTCCATAGGGAACTACAAGATTAGCAATATTTCCTGCCGTGTCTATATCCTTTGTGTCCACGGTTATGGATATTTCGGTCCAGTTTTCGTTTGTGTTAATACTGTTTTCGTTTTCCAAAATCATTCTCCTAAATTTACTTTATGCTCTGTTGATGACAAACCGTGGTTGAAAAGCTTTCTGTTGTCAAGAGCCCATTGTCTGTCAGTGAATTCTCCTGCCTCAACCTTTGAGGTGGCATTGTTGATTTCAAATATTGTTGCGTCCAAAGCGTCAAGAGCAGAAAGTATTTCCGCCTCTAAAAACATAGGTCTTACAGGGGAGCCAAACTCCGGCTGTCCGTGATGTGAAAGTACCATATGCTCAAGAAGTATTACCTTTTCGCTGTTAATTCCGAGCTTTTTTGCGGTTTCGTCAATATACATTGCGCCCTTTACAAGATGGCCGATAAGCTCACCGCCTGTTGTGTAGCCGCTGCAAAGTCCCGATTTGCCCGTTTCCATTTCAAAGGTTTTTGCTACATCATGAAGAATTGCGCCTGAAAGCAAAAGCTCTCTGTTGATGTTGGGGTAAACCTGACAGGTTTTTTCAGCCATTTCAACTATTGATGCGGTATGAAGCATAAGACCGCCCACAATAGCGTGGTGAAGCCTGTATGCCGCAGGATAAACCTCAAGCTTTTCACGATTTTCGGTCAAAATGCGGGATACGATTGCTTTAAGCTCACTATCCTTAAATGAATTTACCTTACTTAAAAGATTTGCAAAAACTGCCTTTCCGTCGTATTCGGAGGAGGGCACAAATTCTTTAATCATTTCGTCGGGGGCAGGCTTAATAGTGTTAATTGTAAGCTGGGTTTTGCCCTTGTAATTGTCTACTGTATATTCAATTTCAACAACGTCGTTTGCGGAAAATTGACCGTTGTTTTCAAATCTCCAAACCTTTGCCGGATATTCCTTTTTGTCGCTTCCTATTACGGTAAGGTCAAGATAGCCGTTACCGTTTTTATCCTTTTTTTCGGCAAGCTCCTTTATCATTGCGAAAGACATATGCTTTTTCCTTTCAATCGTTAATTATTACAATAGTGATTATACAATACTTTTGCCCTTTATTCAATGCTTATTTGTGCTAAGTACCAAATACGGTGCTGTGAAATTGTGAATAATTAACAAGTTGTTTACTTGACAAAGTAGATAATGGTTGATATTATAACTTATATATAACAAATTAGGATTTGTAGGTATAAAATCATCAAACCTATTTGGCTCCCTTGTGTAAAGGGAGCTGTCTGCGTTAGCAGACTGAGGGATTGTTACAACCCCTCCGAGTTGCCTTACGGCAACCCACCTCCCCTTACACAGGGGAGGCTCAATTCGGTTCGACAAACCCAAATTTATATTATTGATAATTAACGGGAGTGATAATCCTTGAAAAATACAGATAATCTATGTATGAACTGCTTTGAAGAGCTTACAAGCGGAAGCGTCTGCGAGGAATGTGGCTTTGATAATGACAGCACCGAGGATATAATTTATCTTCAGATGAGAACGGTGCTTAACGACAGATATGTTGTCGGCAGACTTGTTGCCCACGAAAGCGACGCCGCAGTTTATATGGGCTATGATACCCAGCTTGATGAGGTAGTAACTATCAGAGAATTTTTGCCTAAGGGTATTGCGGTAAGGCTTGAAGGTAATTTAGATGTCCATATCAGAGAACGCTATAAGGAAAGCTTCGGCAGGCTTAAGGCATCATTTTTAAATCTTTGGTCTACCCTTATAAAAATGAGAAATCTCTCTGCCGTAATTCCCACATATGATGTGTTCGAGCTTAATTCAACAGCCTACGCAATCAGCGAATATATGGAGTCAATTTCCCTTAGAGAATTCCTTTTGAGAAATCCCGACGGCAATATCGAATGGGAGCAGGCAAGAATAATGTTTATGCCTGTTTTGACTACTCTTGAATCGCTCCATTCAAACGGAATTATCCACGGCGGTATCTGTCCCGATAATCTTCTTCTTTGCCGTGACGGAAAGGTAAGGCTTAAGGGCTTTTGCATTTCAGAAGCTAACACAATGTCGTCAGCCCTTGAATTTAATGTTAATGACGGCTATACTGCCATTGAGCAGTATGATAATAATCATAAAATGTGTCCTGCTACGGATATTTATGCTTTTTCGGCCTGCATTTTCAGAGCTTTGGTAGGCCAAAATCCTCCTGACGCAAAGTCAAGAGAAACAAACGACAGACTGATGATTCCAAATACTATTGCTGAAAAAATCCCCACCTATGTTATCAGAGCCTTAGGCGGTGGACTTCAAATTTATCCTGAAAAAAGAACACAGGATATAAACACCTTCAGAGAACAGCTTAATGCCGCACCTGCCGTTGTTGCCGCTTCTGCCCCTGCACCTAAGAAGGTGGCTAAAAGGGCAGAGGAAGAAATTGACTCCGTAACTCAGGAGGAAAACTACAGAGGATATCCCGGATATGATGACGTTAAGGATAACAGCAAGAAAAATAAAATAATTATTGCAGTTCTTGTTGTGCTTATTGCCGTTGCCTGTGTTGTAGGTGTATTAGTTGCAAGAAACGGCAGCTTTAATAAGCAGGAAGACACCACTACTCCTGTTTCTGTTGCAACGTATACTGTCCCGAATTTTACCTCTGCAGGATATACGCAAAGTGATATTGAAAATAACGGAGCTTGGAACGAGCAGTTTAAGTTGACCTTTGATTCGCAGTATTCTGTCGACGTTGACGAAGGAATTGTATTTAAGCAAAGCATAGCGGCAGGCGAAACGGTTGACAAGGGAACAGAGATTGTTTTGACAGTCAGCAAGGGTGTTCAGACAGCAGAGGTTCCGGATGTAGGCGGACTTACACTTGAACAGGCTACAGAGAAGCTTAAGGAAGCAGGCTTTGAGGTTTCCTCTGTAGAGGTTTATAATGACGGCACTCATGCTGAAAATACAGTTAAATCAAGCTATGGTATGGCACCTAATGCAGGCTCCGTCTGTGCAGTAGGCGACGAGGTTATTATTCAGGTTTACGGCAAGGTTGTTCCGACAACAGAGCCGTCAACAGACGATACAGAAGAATAAATAGTATAAAAACAACCCTCCCAATTTTGTTTTGGGAGGGCTTTTCTATGCCTATGTTTATTCTTTAAGATAATTAACTGTTTTAATCGGCTTTCCGTCTTTATAATAAACTCTGGGGACACGTCTTGCAACTCTGCAGGGCAGTTCATAATTAAAGGAATGGGCGAGATTTGAAACCTCCTCCATAGTTAAAACAGCATCGCCGTCTTTACCCACGAGAGTAACAGTATCGTCAAGCTGAACATTCGGAATGTCTGTAACATCAATCATAAACTGGTCCATACAAACCCTGCCGACGATATTTGCATACTGACCTCTGACAATAACTCTGCCGATATTCGAAAGGCATCTGGGATATCCGTCGGCATAGCCTACAGGTACGGTGGCAATAATTCTGCTATCCTTTGTGGTATATGTACCGCCGTAGGAAATTTCACGTCCTGCCTCAAGCTCTTTAACGTGGGTGATGTGAGTTTTCCATTCCATAGCAGGCTTTATGTCAAGAAGAGTTTTGTCAACCTCCTCAGACGGATACAGGCCGTAGGTTATTATGCCCGAACGCACCATATCAAAAAGCTTGTCAAAATTCATTATCCCTGCTGAATTGTTCAGGTGCTTAATGGGAATGTTAATACCTCTTTCTTCAAGCATTGAAACAAATTTTATATACTTATCTCTCTGAGCCTCTGCCTTGGTCAAAACCTTTTCGTCGGCGGTAGCAAAGTGGGAAAACAGTCCCTCAGCCTCAATATTCGGAAGCTGAGTTATTTTTTTGCAGATATCGGCGCTTTCCTCTGTAACCTGAAAGCCGATTCTGCTCATACCTGTATCAATGCAAAAATGGAAAGGAACGGTTTTATTCTGCTTAACAGCCTCGTCGGATAAAGCCTTTGCCTCGTCGAAAGAAAAAATCGGAATACGTATATCCTTTGCAACTATTCTGTCAAAATATGCAGGTGAAACAAAGCCGAGAATTAAAATAGGTGTTTTAATTCCTGCGTCAATAAGCTCCTCGGCCTCCTCCACACAGGCAACTCCGAAAAAGTCGCATTTGCTCTCAAGAAATTTACCTATTTCAACTGCACCGTGACCGTAGGCGTCAGCCTTTATTACGCCCAAAAGCTTTGCTTTACCGTCAATTTTTTTCAGAACATTGTCAATATTGTATTCTATTGCGTTTAAATCTATTTTTGCATACGTTCTTTCGTACATTGAAAATTACCTCTGTCAGTCAGCCTTGCACTGCTCCTCAAAATCTGCCACAAGAGCGTCTTGAATTGTTTTAAGCATTTCGGGAGCCTTTCCGCCTACAGGCTTGCCGTCAACAGTTGCGGCAGCAAGACAGAAGGAGCCTGTGGAATGAACAACAATCTCGTCAGCATTCATTAGCTCATCAAGGGTATATTCTCTTTCCTCAACGCCATAGCCAAGCTTTTCTGCAAATGCAAGCAGACGAAGTCTTGCAGTACCGGGGAGAATATGGTCTGTCAATGGATGAGTAATAACCTTGCCGTCCTTGAAGATAGAGCAGTTTGAATGAGCACACTCTGTAACAATATCGCCTCTGTGGAAAATTGCTTCGTCACAGCCTGCTCTGTCTGCTGCTGTTGCGGCAAGACAGGAGGGGATAAGGTTAAGAGTTTTAACATTGCAGTATTCAAATCTTTTGTCCTCATATGTAATAAGGTTTACCTTCTTGTATGTATCGGCAACAGGAGATGGAGTAAGAGTAATCCAAAGATTTGCCTTTATATCCTCTGCGTAGATATGGCCTCTAAGTCCCGAGCCTCTTGTTACCTGCATATATACAAACTGGTCGCCGCTGTCAACCTTCTGCACAAGCTCGTTTAAAAGCTTTTCAAGCTCAGCTCTTTCAATCGGCATATTGATATCAAGAAGCTTTGCAGAATTATAAAATCTGTTAAGATGGGCGTCCATATCAAAAATCTTGTGATTATGAGCATATGTAGCATCATAAATTCCGTCACCGAACCAGCAAACCCTGTCAAGCATAGGAATCTGCATTTCTTCAATAAGTCCGTATTTACCGTTGTAGTAACCTAAATTTTCCATAACATACTGTCTCCTTTTTAAAAAAGGCAAAGATGCCATTGCATGCACCTTTACCGCTCTTAAATATTCTAATACTAAAGCAACAAAAAGTAAAGTAAAAATTTAATTATATACATTAGTTTAGAAAAGTTCATTATTAAAAATATAATAAAAAGAAAGAAGGTCGGGTACCGATATCCCGACCTTCCCCTCTCTGTCATTACAAACTATGGAGGACCAAGAGTTCGAGGCGGTGCGGCCCACCTCAAATCTAACTTAATTATAGTGTATGTTGCACAGTTTGTCAATAGTAATGTTAATATTTTTTAAACAAAATTACAAACAAAATTAAGGTAACAAAATATTTAAAAAAAAGATATAATCAGTGACAATTAACGGACTTTACGGAAAACTCACAAACGCCCTGTTGACATAAAACAAATGTTCGTATAATATGAATAACTGTCAAGGCGAGTGCTTTGAAAAACAAAAAGCAGTTTTCGGCAGGACAGGTTATTCCGCCCCATAATTACTTACTGTCAAGATTGCAAGAAAGAAGGGCAGCAAATGAATATTGATGAATTGGCTCGTGAATACGAGGGGCAGTACAGGGTGCTTTGTGCGAAGCTTGACGGACTTAAGCCGCTTCTATGCGTGTACAGAGGAAATGACCTTGTTTTGCTCAGAAAGAGGATAAAAATATATTACGATATGGCTTGTGAATGTAAAAGAATTTCTAACTTGCTTTCCCGCTATTACGACGAGGAGGAATTGCTTTGAAGGATTTTTTGGAGGAATGTGTTGCCGACAGAGATTTATTTGAAGATGACAGCGATGACGAGCAGAGAATTCTCAGCAAATCCCTTTCCTATGTTTTACCTAAAATTATTGAAAATGAACTGACACCGAGACAAAGCATTTGCTTACGTCTGTTTTATGTTCACGGAAAAACTCAGACGGAAATTGCAAGAGAGCTTAAGCTTTCTCAACCCACTGTCAGCAGACATATTAATACAGGAAAAATGATAGTCAATAAAATTCTCGGCTATTGCCTGTATTCCGTAAAAAAGGCTAATGAACAGTGGCTGAAAATTGAATAAAAATTCAATTTCCGCCACCTTAAGCAATTGATACAGCGGCAGCTATTCTATGGGCTTAGGCAGGTTCGGATTACTCCCATTGCCTAACGCCACTGCCGCCAACAACTGGAAAGCACGCACCTATTCATTCTATGAGGTGCGTGCTTTTTTTGTTATTTAAGAAATACAGTATTATAAATTTATAATAATTGCTATTACAAGCATAACAGCATAAATAACAGGCTGGTGCAGGAGATAAATCCACAGACTGTTTTTTCCTACAAAGCAGAGAAATTTGCTTCTTTTCTTATACATACCCTGTGGGAGCTTTTCGTCCTTTGCAAGTCTACCTAAAAATGCTCCGAAGAAAAACATAAATATCCATGGGATTATTGAAAAATAGTCTGCACTTTTGAAGGTGTCCGAAAATACTCCCAGCGGTGCAAGGAAATTATACTGATACCAGCTTTCAGGCAGGTGAATAAGTCCGAACAGCATAGTTTTTGTGTTAATTCCGTAGGTGAAAAAGAACAGAACAAGAGATATTACGGCACCTATACGGTAGTCGATTTTTTCGATAATCGGCATAAGAATTCCCGTTATAATCATACAGCAGCCAAGGCAGTGGAGAATACCAAAATAAATTTCAGCCCCAACAAAGCCCATTAACGGCATTATTACCGCAGTAACAAGTGTGACTATCAGTCCGCAGCCTAAAACGATAAAGCCTCTTTTAACAGTGTTTCTTGACAGCCTTGAGCAAATTCCGGATATAACAATAAAAATTGCCCAGAAAAAAGGCTGAACCAAGCAAAGTGCGTCAAAAACCTTATATCCCCAAGAAAGCCCCAAAACATCTCCCACATCTAAAAAGGAATGGTGGACAATCATACAAAGTATTGCAAAGCCCCTTAATTCGTCAAGGGTGTATATTCTTTTTTTATCAGTCATCATCAGAATCACCGACTTTAATTTTGTAATGGTATTTTAACATATTTCTTTTGTATTGTATATAATTAATTTTTATGGTATAATGATGTGTAAAATGTATTTAAGGGGTGTACATTATGAAAGAATTTACTTCGGTTATGAAGAGTGAGGCAATTACCGTTGTTAACTCAACCAATACAGCAGTTGCAGTCGGCTCAGGCTCGTTGCCTGTTTATGCAACGCCGATGATGATTGCTCTTATGGAGGAGGCAACCTGCAACGCCTGTGCTCCGCTTCTTGAGGAGGGGGAAACAACTGTCGGAACGAAAATTTCTGTTTCTCATGACAAAGCAAGCGGTACGGGAGCAACTGTAACGGCCTATGCTGCCTTGGAGGAGGTTGACGGAAGAAGGTTGATTTTTTCCGTCAGTGCCAAGGACGGCGACGGCAATGTTATCGGAAAAGGTGAAATTGAAAGATTTGTTGTCCTTTCCGAAAAGTTTATGAAGAGGGTAAACGGTTAATGAGATACAGTGCGGTAATTTTCGATTTTGACGGAACAATCTGTGATACCGGTGAAGGTATTTTAAAAAGTGCACAGTACGCCCTTGAAGCCTTCGGCTATGAGGTGCCCGATTATAAGGAGCTGACATATTTTATCGGTCCGCCCCTGCTTGTAACCTTTCAGGAAAAATTCGGCGCCGACCCTGCAACAGCAGATGAGCTTGTTAAAAAATACAGAGAACGATATACTAATAAAGGACTGCTTGAAAGCTGTCTTTATGACGGTATAAAGGAGCTTCTTGCTTCCTTGAAAAAAGAAAATATTAAGCTCGGAATTGCTTCCTCAAAGCCTCAGGATTATGTGGAGGCACTCCTAGACCATTTCGGCATAAAATCATATTTTGACGTTATCTGCGGTGTCTCCTTTACCGCTGACTGCGAATCAAAGGCAAATATTATTTCACGTTGTGTTAAGGAGCTTGAAATCCCCGGTAATGAAATTCTTATGGCAGGGGATAAAAGCTATGATATAGAGGGAGCAAAGGCGAACTTTATTGACAGTGCAGGAGTTTTGTGGGGCTATGGAAGCAGGATTGAATTTGCTCAGTCTGGCGCAAAGTTTATTGCAGAAAAGCCTAAGGATATTTTCTCAATTGCCTTGGGATATTTTGAACAGACCGAGGAGGTTCAGGGAATTTTCAACGGAAGAATTATTACTGTTCATAATGATACCGTTACACTTGTTGACGGAGAATCAGCTCAAAGAGAGGTTGTTGACCATCCCGGCGGAGTTGCCGTTGTGGGACTTACGGAGGATAACGAGATACTTCTTGTAAGGCAGTTTAGATATCCCTATAAGGAAACGATTTTGGAAATTCCTGCAGGTAAGCTTGAAAAGGACGAGGATCCCAGAGAAGCAGGTATTAGAGAATTTAAAGAAGAATGCGGTGCTCAGGCAGAGCGCTTTGAATCTCTCGGAGAAATTTATCCCACACCGGGCTACTGCGGAGAAATTATACGTATTTTCTACGCAGAGGGCATTACCTACGGTGAGCAGAATCTTGACGAGGATGAATTTCTTGATGTTGTAAAAATGCCTATCAAAGAGTGTATTTCTAAGATAATGAACGGCGAAATCAAGGATGCAAAAACAATCGCAGGAATATTTAAACTAAAGGAACTTAAGAATTTATGAGCGCATATCTGGACAATTCAGCAACCACTAAGCCATGTAAAGAATGTACCGATGCAGTAATGAAAATGATGACGGAATGCTACGGCAATCCGTCAAGCCTGCACAATCTCGGTATTGACGCAATGAAAGAGGTCATTACTGCACGTCAGGCAGTGGCTCAGTCACTTGGAGTAAGCAGTCAGGAAATAGTGTTTACTTCAGGCGGAACAGAGGCAAATAACCTTGCCCTGTTCGGTGCTGTTAAGGCAAAAAGAAGGGCAGGAAACAGAATTGTTACTACCGCCATTGAGCACGAAAGCGTCCTGCAATCTGCACAGGAGCTTGAAAAACAGGGCTTTGAGGTTATTTATCTTCAGCCTGACAGCAAGGGCAATATTACTGAAGAACAGCTTTTTGACGCAGTAAACGAAAATACAATTCTCGTTTCAATGATGTATGTTAATAACGAAGTGGGAACAATAATGCCTGTTAAGGCAATTTCAAGAGCCGTTAAAAAATCAAAGGCTCCTGCCTTAATTCATATTGACTGCGTTCAGGCTTACGGTAAAATCAGCATTAATGCCAAAAAGCTGGGCGCTGATTTAATTACAGTTACGGCTCATAAAATTCACGGTCCAAAGGGTGTCGGTGCTCTGTATATAAGCAAGGACGCCCACTTGACAAATCAGAATTTTGCAAGAACCTTTGGGGGAGAGCAGGAGAGAAAAATCCGACCGGGTACTGAAAGCTCACCGCTTATTGCAGGCTTCGGTGCGGCGGTAAGAGCTTTGCCCGATATTGCAAAGCAAAAGGGAAAAATAAGCGAGCTTAACGCTTATACGAGAGAAAGGCTCGGTGAAATTGACGGAATTATTTTTAATAACGATGCTTCAGCTTCACCGTATATAATTAACATCTATGTTCCTACCTTTATGAGAAGCCAAACTGTTTTGCAGGAGCTTTCCGCAAAATACGGTGTATATGTCAGCAACGGTTCAGCCTGTGCCAAGGGAAAGAAAAGTCATGTGCTGACTGCAATGGGACTGAATGATGAAATCATTGATAAAAGCATAAGGATAAGCTTTTCACGATATAATAAAAAGGAGGATGCAGATGCTCTTTGCAATGCACTGAAAGAGCTGATTGCAAATCATCCTAAGGGATAAACGGAATAAAGAATATGAAAGAAATTATACTTATAAAAAACGGAGAGCTTGCTCTTAAAGGACTTAACAGAAGCTCCTTTGAGGATAAGCTGATTAAAAATATAAAGCACAGAATATCCGATTTAGGAAGCTTTGAATTTACAAAAAGTCAGTCAACGATTATGGTTGATCCTGTTGACGGGAACATCGACCTTGACGAAGCTGTTGACAGAATTTCAAAGGTTTTCGGCATTGCCGCTCTTTCAAGAGCCTGCGTGTGCGAAAAGAATTTTGAGGATATTAAAAAAACTGCCGAGGAATATTTGAGAGAACAGCTGGAGGATGCCCAAACCTTTAAGGTTGAGGCAAAGCGCTCCGACAAGAAATTTCCTATGAAATCACCTGAAATCTGCAGGGAAACAGGCGGATATCTCCTTTCAAAATTCAATCATCTTAAGGTTGATGTCCATAATCCCGATATTATCGTTACAGTTGAGGTTAGGGATAAATATGCCTTTGTAAGAGGTAATAATATTAAGGGTGCAGGCGGTATGCCTACAGGAACAAGCGGCAGAGCGGCTATTCTTATAAGCGGAGGTATTGATTCTCCTGTTGCCGCCTATATGATGGCAAAAAGGGGAATTGAGCTTTGCGCAGTTCATTTTGCATCTCCTCCCTACACATCGGAGCTTGCGGAAATGAAGGTTATGGAGCTTCTTAAAAAGGTTGCAAAGTATTCGGGAGTTATTACAACCTTTGTTGTTCCCTTTACAAAAATTCAAGAGGCAATCAGAGATTTGTGTCCGGAGGAATTTTTCACCATTATAATGCGCAGAGTTATGATGATGATTTCGGAAAAAATTGCCCTCGAGCAAAACTGCAGTGCTCTTATAACAGGTGAAAGCGTAGGTCAGGTGGCAAGCCAGACAATTTATGCTCTGGGCTGTACGGACTGTGCTGTTGATATGCCTGTGTTCAGACCCTGCATAGGTATGGACAAGGAAGAAATAATTAAAATTTCAAGGAAGATTGATACCTTTGAAACATCAATTCAGCCCTATGAGGACTGCTGTACGGTATTCACGCCAAAGCATCCTAAAACGAAGCCCCATATTGATGACGTTATTGCGGCGGAAAAGAACATTGAAAACCTTGATGAGCTTATTACAGACTCAATAAATAATGTTAAGAAGGTAATTATCAGATAATATGAGTGATGAAAATAAATTTGACACGGGAAATGATAATGAACGTCTCGACAGTCAGGAAAGCATAGAGCAGATACTGAAGGATTTTCAAATTCAAAAGGAAAGAAAGGACAGGGGAGAGGAGCTTGCTCCGCCTGTCAGATACAGGGAAAGTTCTATTGATTTTGCTAAAAATCCCGAGGATGACAAGGCAGAGGAGAATATCCAAAAGCCCGTAAAAAAGCGTATTCATAAGCCTAAAAAGGAAAGAAAAAAGCTTAATATTAATATCAATTATAAAAAGGTAATTAAGATTGCAGTAATAATTTTAGCTGCGGCGGCAGTTATTATAGCTGCAGTATTCGGTATCAGATACGGCGTAAATCAGTCGAAGTCCGCATATCTTAAGCCTTATGAGAAAAAATATCCGGGTGTGGAATTTCCTGTGGGAATTATGGAAAAATACTGCGATATCTACGGGGAAAATCCAACTGCGGTGGGGTATATAAATATATCCGAAGCACACCTTAATTCTCCTGTTCTTTCAAGAGAGGAGGACTCCTTGCCCTATGCGGAAAAGAATAACAGCAAAAGCAATCAGTTTAATTATGTTGTGTATCTCCACGATAATTCTCTTGAAAAGTATTACAGCAGTGCTCAGGCATATAATGATACAGCATCGGGATTTATCAGCTATTCGGATTTATATAATGAGTACAGATTTAAGGTGGTTGGTGCTTTTTATACAAATACTCAGCCTGAGGATGATAACGGTTATATTTTTCCCTATAATGTTACGGAGGAGCTTACAGCAAAAAGCTATTCCGATTTCTTTGACAGGCTTTCAAGCAGGTTTATTTATGATACGGGAATAACCCTTACAAGACAGGATAAGCTTTTGACGGTTTCCTGTCCCACGGATTACAGAGAAGGCTTTAGATTTGTAGTTGTGGGAGTTCTCAGAAATGAGTCAAACAATAAGCCTACGGCAACAGAAAAACCAAAGATTCACTATCCGCAGGTTATTTATGATGAAAATAATCAGGAGAATCCCTACGCCTTGGCGTATCAGTGGTATCCTGAAATAGTTGAGCAAATCAGCGACGGTAAAACTCAAACAAAAAAGCAGTCCATAAAGGATTATAAACAGAATAAATAAGCAAACAACCGCAGAAGCATTATGCTTCTGCGGTTGTACTTTTATAAGTATTTTAAATTAGTATTTGTCAAATTGTGTCTTTTTCCGTTAGACTGCGTTACTGTCAAAATTCCGCTCGGTCACATACAGCAAGTATGCTCCCGTCGACGAAATTTTGCCAAAGCCTTGCCTAACGAAAAAATCCACTAATTTTACCGGTCTAAAGGGAATAAACTATCGTAGGGGCAGGTCTCTGCGCCTGCCCGAAATTATGATTTGTCGAACCGAATAGAGCCTCCCCTGTGTAAGGGGAGGTGGGTTGCCGTAAGGCAACTCGGAGGGGTTGTAACAATCCCTCAGTCTGCTAACGCAGACAGCTCCCTTTACACAAGGGAGCCATAAATTTGCTACAAATACATCCCGACAAACCCTAATTTGTAAAACTCTAACGTTCGCCGTATTTATTTAGCAGGCTTTTTATTGATAAGATATCCTCCGGCGTTTCTATATGGCTGGCAGAAATACATCCAGCTTCCGCTGTCCTCCATATTCCCTGTTTCCATAAGATACCATTTGCCGTCAATCTTTATTTCGCACCAATAATGGCTCCATTTGTTTTTCATGCTTGAGCCTCTCCAGCCCTGTATAATTCTTGCCTCGTATCCGAGGTAGGTCAGAAACATTGCATAGGCACCGTTATATTGCAGGCATTGACCGCATTTTTTGCTGAATATTGCTTCAACATATGAACATTTAGCAATCTTGTTATATTTTCCGCCATAAGCGTATTTGACATTCTTGTTTATCCATTCAAGCGTGTACTGCGCCTTTTGAACATCTGTCCATCCTTTTTTGAAATGCTTTTTTGCAAAATTATCGAGAATCTTTTTATCCTTTTTGGTTATTGTAACCTTCCATGCGGTACTGCTTTTTGAATTTCTTGTGTTGAGCACGGTAACGGTGCTTTTTTTCTTTTTGCTCTTTTTTGCGGCTCTCATACGTGCTTCACCGTTTGAAGAGCTGACAGTATATGACCTGCTGAATTCAACAGAATTTTTTATTGCGGCAACGTAATAGTAATAATCCTTTTTATAATTATCTACATTCTTAACTGTATAAGATGTTTTACTTCCCGAAACTGTTGCCAGCTTTTTTATTTTTGAATAGGATGTTCCGCCGTATACAGCATAAGAATCTGCACCGCTGACCTTTTTCCACTTGATTATTTCGCTTTTCGTCTTTGTGGTCAGCACAGGGTCGGGCATATATACCGTATATTCATCATAGCTTGTAAAATCGGGATTACTGTACATTACACCGCCTAAAACGGTATAGCTTGCAACTGAGAATTTATAAGATGCAGGTGCTTTAGACAGGCTTAAATCAACGCTGTAGGTATAGTCTCCGTATTTGTCAATGGTGCCGGAGCCTGCCGAAACCTGAGAAACAGGCACAAAATCACCGCCGTTTGTGCTTTGATAAACAGTAAATCCGTCAATACGGCTGATAATATCGCTGTTGTAACAGCTCCATTCAATTCGAATATTTCCGTTTTTCTGTTCGTATGCATAGCAATACGGGGTGATGCTTTCATAAATGCTTACTGCAACTGTATTTGACGGAGCCGATTCTTCGTCGGGGTGGTATTCGGTATAAAGATTGCCGTCTTCATCACAGTAATAATCCTCCCAGCCTGCTATTACTGCCGTTACGTAATAGTAGTAAATTCCCTTTGGAGTATTTGACGAAATGTAATATTCATTGTCATAGGATTTTTCGGCAAGGGTAAAGTTTATTCCGTCCGAGCTTACGTAAACATTGTAATAATCATAATTATATACATTGTCCCAAACGAGATTTTTTTCGTTCCATTCGTCAATTTCACATCTTAAATTTGCAGGTGCATTAACCTGAGCAAATACGCTTACCGGCATAGAGGTTAAAGCTATCACCAAGCATAGAATAACTGAAAATATTTTAGTAACCTTTTTCATTTTCTCTCCTTAAAGTCTAAAAGGAAAAACTGCCGTTTCCCAAATTGAAGGAAACGGCAGTAATTTTATACATTGATTTCTACGTCAATACCAAGCAAATCCTTTTCCTTTTCAAGTATAGGCTTGATAACCTCATTAAGAAAATCTGCTGTCTGCTCGGGAGCACGGCCAACAAAATTCTCAGGCTTGAGTATAGCAAGGATTTCCTCCTTTGTTGTCATAAAGGCAGGGTCAGCGGCAATTCTGTCAACCAAGTCGTTTTTACCGCCCTCAACCTTAACAACTGCACCTGCCGCCATTGAGTGCTGACGTATTTTTTCGTGAAGCTCCTGTCTGTCTCCGCCCTTCTTTACGGCGTCCATCATAATATTTTCTGTTGCCATAAAGGGAAGCTCACTCATAAGCCTTGCTTCAATTACCTTCGGATAAACAACAAGACCTGATGTGATGTTAATATACAAATCGAGAATTCCGTCTGTGGCAAGGAATGCCTCGGCAACTGACACTCTCTTGTTTGCGGAGTCGTCAAGTGTTCTTTCAAACCACTGTGCAGACGCTGTCCAAGCAGGGTTTAAGGTGTCAATCATAACATATCTTGCAAGAGATGCGATTCTCTCACTTCTCATAGGATTTCTCTTGTATGCCATTGCGGATGAGCCTATTTGATTTTTCTCAAAGGGCTCTTCAATTTCCTTAAGATTCTGAAGAAGTCTTAAATCGTTTGAGAATTTGCAGCAGGACTGAGCAATAAGCCCAAGACAGTTACAAACGATTGTGTCAAGCTTTCTTGCATATGTTTGACCGCTTACAGGGAAGCAGGCCTTGAAGCCCATTTTTTCTGCAATCTTTCTGTCAAGCTCCTTACATTTCTCATGGTCGCCGTCAAAAAGCTCAAGGAAGGAGGCCTGTGTTCCTGTTGTACCCTTTGAGCCTAAAAGCATAAGGCTGTCAATAACGTGGCAGATTTCCTGATAATCAAGCACCAAATCCATAAGCCAAAGAGTTGCTCTTTTACCTACAGTTGTAGGCTGTGCAGGCTGAAAATGTGTAAAGCCCAAGCAAGGCATATTCTTGTATTCATCAGCAAATTTTGCAACAGATGCAATAGCATTAACAAGCTTTTTCTTGATAAGCAAAAGCGCCTCTCTCATTGTAATTACATCTGTATTGTCGCCCACATAACAGCTTGTAGCGCCTAAATGAATTATAGGCTTTGCGTTAGGGCACTGCTCACCGTATGCGTGAACGTGGCTCATTACATCGTGACGGAATTTCTTTTCGTACTCCTGAGCAACCTCATAATTGATATCCTCTGCGTGAGCCTTAAGCTCATCAATCTGCTCCTGAGTTACGTTAAGTCCCAGCTCGTGTTCAGCCTCCGCCAAAGCAATCCAAAGCTTTCTCCAGGTCTTAAATTTAAAATCGGGAGAGTAAATGTACTGCATTTCCTTTGATGCGTAACGGGCGTTAAAGGGTGAATTGTATGTATTATTAGGCATTAGTCTAAACCTACTCTCTTCATCATTTCAGCATATGCTGCTTCTACACCGCCAAGGTCACGGCGAAAACGGTCCTTGTCAAGCTTTTCGTGAGTTTTGATATCCCAGAAACGGCAGGTGTCAGGGCTGATTTCGTCAGCAAGCACGATTGTACCGTCTGATGTCTTGCCGAATTCAAGCTTAAAGTCGATAAGCTCAACTCCGATTGATGCAAAGTATTCTTTAAGAACGTCATTTACAGCGAATGCCATTTTCTTAATTGTGTCCACATCCTCCTGTGTGGCAAAGCCACAGGAAACAGCGTGATAGCCGTTGATAAGCGGGTCGCCGAGGTCATCGTCTTTATATGAAAATTCGATTGAAGGACAAACAAAATCCATACCCTCCTCAAGACCTAATCTCTTGCAGATAGAGCCTGCGGCACGGTTACGGATAATAACCTCAAGAGGTACGATTGTAACCTTTTTAACAGCAGTTTCTCTGTCGGAAAGCTCCTCAACAAAGTGAGTAGGAATACCTTTTTTCTCAAGAATTTGCATAAGGTAGTTTGACATCTTGTTGTTTACTACGCCCTTACCTGCAATAGTACCTTTTTTAAGGCCGTTAAATGCAGTAGCGTCGTCCTTGTAATCAACTATTACGATGTCGGGGTTTTCTGTTGCCCAAACCTTTTTTGCCTTGCCCTCATAGAGCTGTTCTTTTTTCTCCATAGCTTTATATCTCCTTTGACATTATTTGTAATTTTATTTTATTTCTTGTAAGCCTTTTTGATTCTCTCAATAGCCTCAACGGTCTTTTCGGCGTTACCGAAGGAGGTCAGTCTGAAGTAACCCTCGCCTGCAGGACCGAAGCCTGAACCCGGAGTACCTACTACCTGGCACTTTTCAAGAAGCTCATCAAAGAATTCCCAAGAGGTGTAGCCCTCAGGAACACGAAGCCATACATACGGTGAATTTACACCGCCGTAACATTCAAAGCCTGCGTCGCAAAGACCGTCATAAATAACTCTTGCATTCTTCTGATAATATGCAAGTGTTTCCTTAATCTGCTTTTGACCTTCTTCTGTGTAGATAGCCTCGGCAGCTCTCTGAGTGATATATGAAACACCGTTAAACTTTGTAGCCTGACGTCTTGCCCAAAGAGGATTAAGGCTTGTCCCGTCAAAAACAAGGTCCTTAGGAACAACTGTATATCCGCATCTCATACCTGTAAAGCCTGCTGTCTTTGAAAATGAACGAAGCTCAATAGCGCAGGTCTTGGCACCCTCGATTTCGTATATTGATTTCGGGATATCCTCGTCAACAACAAATGCCTCATAGGCAGAGTCAAAGAGGATAAGTGAATGATGCTCGTTTGCAAAATCAACCCACTTCTTTAACTGCTCTCTTGTAGCAACCATACCTGTTGGATTGTTAGGGAAGCAAAGATAAATTACATCGGGAATTTCATCGGGAATGTCAGGTGTGAAATTATTTTCAGCAGTGCAGGGCATATAGATAATGTTTGACCAAAGACCTTCTGCATTTTTGTCACCGCTTCTACCCGCCATTACGTTTGTGTCAACATATACAGGATAAACAGGGTCACAGATTGCAACCTTGTTATCAACTGAAAAAATGTCGCCGATATTACCGCAGTCTGATTTTGCACCGTCGGAAAGGAAAATCTCATCCTTTGCAATATCAATTCCCCTGTCGGTATAGTCGTGCTTTTGAATTGCATCAAGAATAAAATCATAGCCGTACTCAGGCGGATAGCCTCTAAAGGTATCCTCATTTGCCATTTCTTCAACTGCCTTGTGCATTGCCTCGATAACAGCAGGAGCAAGAGGCTTTGTTACGTCGCCGATTGAAAGACGGATAACGTCTGCCTCGGGATGAGCTGCCTGATATTCTCTCTGCTTCTTTGCAACAGTTGAGAAAAGATAGCTTGATTCAATCTTTAAAAAGTTTTCGTTAATCTTCATATATTTTAATCCTCCAAATTATTTACATCAATTTCACCGCTGAAAACGTAGCTTGCAGGGCCTGTCATAAATACGCTGTCCTGTTCATTACCGCTCCAGCTGATTTTTAAATCTCCTCCGAGAAGGTGGATTGTTACGTCATTGTCGGCATAGCCGTTAAGAATGGCCGCAACGGCAGTTGCACAGGAGCCCGTACCGCAGGCAAGGGTTTCGCCCGTTCCTCTTTCCCATACACGCATTTCAATATTCTTTCTGTCAACTACATAAGCAAATTCCGCATTTACTCTTTTCGGAAAAGCAGAATTGTTTTCAAAAAGGGGACCGAAATGCTCAAGCTCAAATTCTCTCGGGCTTTTGTCAATAAACATAACCGCATGGGGATTGCCCATTGAAACGCAGGTCATATTGAATTTTCTTCCGTCAATTTCAATCTCTTTGTTTAGGGCTTTTTCGCTGTCGCTGACAACGGGAATTTCGTCGGATTTAAGTATAGGCGCACCCATATCAACTCTAACGCCTTTTACGACATTATTTTCAACAGTCAGGGTGATATACTTGACCTTCCCCATTGATTCTATGGTGAATTTGTCCTTGTCTGTATAGCCCTTGTCATATACATAACGTGCAACGCATCTGATTGCATTTCCGCACATTTCGGCTCTTGTGCCATCGGGATTATACATAACCATTTCAAAATCAGCTAATGTACCTTTTTTTATCAGTATTATTCCGTCGCCGCCGATACCGAAATGACGGTCGGAAAGCTTTATAGCTGCTTCGCTTTCGTTTTCGACAGCTTCGGTAAAGCAATCAATGTAGATATAATCATTTCCACAGCCATGCATTTTTGTAAACTTCATAAAATCATCCTTTTAAAACGGTTTGCAGAAAAATATGTAAATCACATAAAGTCGTTAATTATCTCCTGGGCAAGCTTAGCAAGCTTTTTACCTGTTTTCATGCTTTCACTTTGAAGATATTTATGTGCCTGAGTTTCAGTCATATTCATTCTGTCCATAATGATAAGCTTGGCATTTGAAATTATCTCAGCGTCGCCATTGTCACGTCTTGTAAATGCTGAGGTACTGCTTGCAAGAATTGACACGGTGCTGATAAATTCATCTCTGTTTACGGGCAGGGGAAGATAAATAAGATTGCCCATATAGCTTTGTGTGCCGTTTTTTGACAATGCCACCACGTCAAAATCGGGCGGAAGATGCTCCGCAATATTTCCTGCACTCATATCGCTTAGCATTTCGGCGCAGACGATAACTCCCTCTCTCATATCCTGAGAAATACTCAGAGCGCTGGAGCCCATTGCACAAATGCAGGAAACGTGGAGTCCTTCACTTTCAAGCAATGAACGCAGTTTTAGTGCAACACTCTTAACAGGGTATGCGATAATAATGTCACGCATTGTGTTTCTTCTCTTTCTTACACGATAGACTTGCTTCACATAAATCGTGTATATTATATCATATGCAATCATTAATATACAATATCAAATATTACAAAAATTTCTAATCTTTAGTTTATATTTTTGATATTCATAAGAATTACCGTATTTTACGAATAGGAGGAAATATACACAACAATCTTCCTCAGGTTTTATACATTTTTAACAATTTACACATATTTTAAAAAAATTTAACTTTTTTTTGTAACAAACTAAACAAAAACTGCTTGATTATTCTGCATAAAGGTGATATTATGAAACTGTACTATAGGATATTGTTATCCAAATCACGAAAAGGAGATGAAGAAATGGCGAAACTGAAAAAAGAATATGAGTTTCCTCTGTATATTTTCCATTCAGGAAAAAACTATAAGGCATATGAATTCTTCGGCTGTCATAGAATTAAAGGCAGTACATTTGCTTTCAGAGTTTGGGCTCCCCACGCTAAAGCCGTTTCGGTTGTTGGTGATTTCAACAACTGGGACGAACTTGAAAACAAAATGGAGAAGATTTCCGACGGAGTATGGGAGTCAGTCATTGACGGCATTGAAATATATGATTGCTACAAATACGCTATCACCACAGCAAAGGGTACTGTGATTTTAAAGTCGGATCCATATGCATTCCACGCTGAAACAAGACCGGGTACTGCTTCAAAGGTCTATGAAACCGGCGGATATAAATGGACTGATAAAAAATGGTATGCCGATACAAATAAGGGCAATATTCTTGAACGCCCTGTTAATATTTACGAAATTCATTTCGGCTCTTGGAAGCAGCACGAAAACGGCGATTTCCTTTCCTACAGGCAAATGGCTGACGAGCTTATCCCTTATGTTAAGGAGATGGGATATACTCATATTGAAATGATGCCGATTATGGAATATCCCTTTGACGGCTCCTGGGGCTATCAGGTAACAGGATATTTTGCTCCCACATCAAGATACGGTACTCCCGATGATTTGATGTATTTTATTGATATGTGCCATAAGGCAGGTATAGGAGTAATTCTTGACTGGGTGCCTGCTCATTTTCCAAAGGACGGCTACGGACTTTACGAATTTGACGGAGAATGCACCTATGAATATTCCGACTTGAAAAAGGGCGAGCACAAGGAATGGGGAACAAGAGTATTTGACTACGGTAAAAACGAGGTTAAGTCATTCCTTATCTCCTCTGCTATGTACTGGGTTGATGAATTCCACTTTGACGGACTGAGAGTTGACGCCGTAGCGTCTATGCTCTATCTTGATTACGGCAGAGATGACGGTCAGTGGACTCCGAATAAAAACGGCGGAAGAGAAAATCTTGAGGCTGTTGAATTTTTCCAGGACCTGAGCAGAGCAATGTTTGCCGAGCATCCGCAGGTTATGATGATTGCCGAGGAGTCAACCGCTTGGCCGATGATTACAATGCCACCCGATTTAGGCGGTTTGGGCTTTAACTTTAAGTGGAATATGGGCTGGATGAACGATATGCTCCGTTACACATCTATGGACCCTCTGTTCAGAAAGGGTAATCACAGCTGTATAACCTTCAGCTTTTTCTACGCCTTCAGCGAAAACTTCATTTTGCCCATAAGTCATGATGAGGTTGTTCACGGAAAAGCAAGCCTGCTCAACAAAATGCCCGGCGACTATGATATGAAATTTGCAGGACTTCGTCTTTTCCTTGCATATATGTTTGCACATCCGGGTAAAAAGCTTTTGTTTATGGGCAGTGAATTCGGTCAGTTCATTGAGTGGAATTACAAGCAGGGACTTGACTGGGTATTGCTTGATTACGACAAGCATCAGAAAACCTTAGAGTTTACAAAGGAGCTTAATAAATTTTACAAAAACACTCCTGCTCTTTGGGAAATTGATTACAGCTGGGAGGGCTTCCAGTGGATTTCAAATGAGGATAACGCTAATTCCATTATTGCTTTCAGACGAATTGATAAAAGCGGTAAGGAAATTATCGGCGTATTCAACTTTACTCCAAATAGCTTTAAGGAGTACAGAATCGGCGTTCCCGAGGAGGGCACATACAAGGTTGTGTTTGACACATCTCTTGAAAAATACGGCGGAGAAAAGCAGAAGCTTTCGGGAACCTACAAATCAAAGAGCCTTCCTATGCATGGACTTGACCAAAGTATTGGACTGAAGCTAAACGGTTTGTCGGCAATTTATCTTCAAAAAACAGCAGGCAAGCCGAAAAGCAAGGCAAGCACCAAAAAGAATGAAGGTAAATCCGCAGATAAGGCATTGAATACAGCTTCGGACAAAAAGGTAAGCGAAAACAGGAAGGAAGCTGATAAAAAAGCCTCTGCACCAAAAAATCAGAAACAGACAAAAACAACACAAGCAAAAAATAAGGAGAGAAAAAATGGCACACAAAAATAAGATTGTTGCAATGCTGCTTGCAGGCGGTCAGGGAAGCCGTCTGGGCGTGCTTACAAAGAACATTGCAAAGCCTGCCGTTCCTTACGGAGGCAATTACAGAATTATAGATTTTCCTCTTTCAAACTGTGTAAACAGCGGTATTTATATTGTAGGCGTGCTTACCCAGTATCAGCCGCTTGAGTTAAACGATTATCTCGGCAACGGTCAGCCTTGGGACCTTGACCGTCAAAACGGCGGTATTCATATTCTTTCACCATATGAGGCAATCGGCGGTGCAGAATGGTACAAGGGTACTGCAAATGCAATTTATCAGAATATTAACTTTATTGAAAAGTATGATCCCGAATATGTAGTTGTTCTTTCAGGAGACCATATTTATAAAATGAACTATGCAAAGATGGTTGATTTCCACAAAAAGAACAATGCCGACTGTACCATTGCCGTTCTTGAGGTTCCGTGGGAGGAGGCTTCAAGATTCGGTATTCTTGCAACAGATGAGGATAATAAGATTTACGAGTTTGCCGAGAAGCCTGAAAAGCCAAAGAGCAATAAGGCGTCTATGGGCGTTTACGTATTCAGCTGGGATAAGCTTAAAAAATATCTCATTCAGGATGAAAATACAGAAGGCTCCGCCAACGATTTCGGTAAAAATATCATTCCTACAATGCTTGACGCAGGCGAGAGAATGTTTGCATTCCCGTTCAAGGGCTACTGGAAGGACGTTGGAACTATTGACTCTCTCTGGGAGGCTAACCTTGATATAATCAATCCTAACGTTGACCTTGATTTGAGTGATAAGAGCTGGAGAATTTATTCACGCAATCCTATGGCTCCGCCTCACTATATCGGCAAAAATGCCGTTGTTGAGAACTGCTCAATAAGTGAGGGCTGTGAAATTGAGGGAAATGTTGATTATAGTGTAGTATCCTCAAATGTTACTATCGAAGAGGATGCAGATGTTAGATACAGCGTAATTATGCCGGGTGCAGTTATCAAAAAGGGCGCAAAGGTTTATTACTCAATAGTTGCAGAAAATGCGGTTATTGAGGAGGGCGCAAAGATAGGCGAAATTCCCGAGCTTCTTGAAAAGCCTGAGGAGTGGGGAATTTCGGTAATCGGAGCAGACGCTAAAATTACAAAAGGTAAAAATGTTGCCCCCGGGGTAATGGTAAAAGTCGGAGAGGAGGTATAAGCTATGAACGGAAAAACAGTTTTAGGTATTGTATTTGCCAATATTCACGAAGAGGCTTTAGATTCTCTTACAGCTATGAGAACAATGGGCTCGGTGCCGTTTTGTTCACGCTTCAGGCTTATAGATTTCCCTCTCTCAAATATGGTTGAAAGCGGAGTTGCAAAGATAGGCGTTGTAACAAATGCAAACTTCCAGTCCCTTATGGACCATGTGGGAACAGGTAAGCCTTGGGATTTAAGCAGAAAGACAGACGGTCTTTATCTTCTGCCTCCTTTCTCGGTAGGCAGTGCATCAATGTGGGGCAACAGAATTGACGCAATTTACGGAAATATGAATTTCCTGCATCAGTCTAATCAGACCTACGTTCTAATGTCTGACTGCAATAATGTGCTTAGCGTTGATTATTCAAAGCTTTTTAATGCCCACGAGGAAAGCGGAGCAGATATTACAATTTTAGGTGTAAAGGGTAAAATGCCTCAAAATATCGGCTCTGTACTAACCTTTGATAAGGTTGACGGTGACGGCAGAATAAGAGAAATGAGTCTTGATAAGGATACTGACGCAGAGGTATTTTATTCCTGCAATATTATGATAATGAAAAAATATCTGCTTGAAACTCTTGTTACCTCTGCCCATTCAAAGAATGAAATCTCCTTCCAGAGAAATATCATTATGGCAAATGTAAACAGCCTTAAAATTCACGCCTTTGACGCTACAGACAGCTTTGTGGGAACTATTGATTCGGTTCAGAGTTACTATGATATTTCAATGTCGCTGCTTGAAAAGGAAAACAGGAAAAAGCTGTTTTCATCTCCGATTTCCACTAAGGAAAGAGACGATATGCCAACCCTTTACGGTCCTGACTCAAATCTCAAAAATTCTCTTGTTGCAGACGGCTGTATTATTGAGGGTACGGTTGAAAATTGTATAGTATTCAAGGGTGTTAAAATCGGCAAGGACGCAGTTGTTAAAAATTCAATTCTTATGCAGGATACCGTTATCGGCGACGGTGCAAAGATAAATTGCGTTATTTCAGATAAGAATGTAAGCGTTAAAAATCATGCCGAGCTTTCAGGCGCAGATACCTTCCCGATTTGCCTGACAAAAAATACCAGAGTGTAACGTAACACAAGGAGGAAATCAAATGAAGGTTTTATATGTAGCTTCCGAAGCACTTCCCTTTATGGCGTCGGGAGGTCTCGGTGATGTGGCAGGCTCATTGCCTGTTGCTTTGAGAAAAAGGCTTATCGGTTGCAGAGTTGTTATGCCTCTTTATGACGGAATTAAGCAGGAATATAAGGATAAGATGAAGTTTATCACCTCAATTTCCGTTCCTGTTTCCTGGAGACGTCAGTATTGCGGTATTTTTGAGGCAAAGGCAAACGGAGTAATTTACTATTTCCTTGATAACCAGTATTACTTTAAGCGTGACGGTATTTATGGCCATTATGATGATGCGGAGAGATTTGCTTTCTTTGCAAGAGCCGTCCTTGAAATTATCCCTGCAATCGACTGGAAGCCTGATATTATTCATTGCAACGACTGGCAGAGTGCTTTAACGCCTCTTTATTACAGCTGTTACTATGCAAACAGAATGGGCTATGAAAATATTAAAACCGTTTTCACAATCCATAATATTCAGTATCAGGGAAAGTACGGAACGGAGCTTTTAAACGACGTTCTCGGTATTGCTCCCGAGAATAATAACCTTATTTTGTACGACGGACTTGTAAACTTTATGAAGGCAGGTATTGAATGTGCAAATAAGGTAACAACAGTTTCTCCTACCTATGCTAAAGAGATACTTGACCCTTGGTTCAGCCACGGTCTTGACCCTATTTTAAATCAGAGAAGCTGGAAGCTTTGCGGTATACTTAACGGTATTGATACAGATAACTATAATCCCGAAACCGACAAGGATATCTGGGCAAATTACAACAGCGAGGACTTTTCAAATAAAGCAGTAAATAAGGCAGAGCTCCAAAAAATGATGGGACTTGATGTTGCACCGAATACACCTATAATCGGTATTGTTACACGTCTTGTAGGTCATAAGGGTGTTGACCTTATGAAAGCTGTTCTTGAAAAAAGTCTTTATGAGCGCAATGTTCAGTATGTCGTTCTCGGAAGCGGTGAATGGGAGTATGAAAACTTCTTCCGCTATCTCCACGATAAGTATCCGAATAAGGTCGGATTAACCTTAGGCTTTGTTCCCGATTTGGCAAGAAAGATTTATGCAGGCGCAGATTTGTTCCTGATGCCAAGTAAATCAGAGCCCTGCGGTCTTTCTCAAATGGTGGCGCTCAGATACGGCACACTTCCTATCGTACGTGAAACAGGCGGTCTGAAAGATTCTATTACAGACTGCGGCGACGGCGAGGGCAACGGCTTCACCTTTAAATCATATGACGCTTACGATATGCTGGGCGCTATCTACAGAGGCGTTGACGCATATAACAGCGAGGGCTGGCCGACACTTGTTAAGCGTGCCCTTGACTGTGATATGAGCTGGGGCAAGAGCGCAAATGAGTACATCAAAATGTACCGCTCTCTGCTGAAATAAATTACACATAATAAAGCTCTGCAGAAGATTAGTCATCTGCAGAGCTTTGTTTTTATTTATATTTATATTTGTAATCCGACTCCTTTTTATCAAAGTCCGAAATTAACTTTTTCAGGTGAATTATACTTCTTTCACGGCAATGGGAGCAAATGTGAAATCTTATTTTATTCAGCGTTATGTCATAGCAGGCATCATCGTCAAAGCCACAGAAATAGCAAAAATCTCCTTTATTAAATTTTTTAAAATATGTAACACTCAGTCCGTCATTATTACTGTAGTTTATATTTTTCTCATTTACTGTACGTAGGGCGAAGCACAGCTCCTCAACACAAGCTCTGCAAAGAACGGTGCAAAGCTTATCGTTTTTTCTGTCGGCTTTAATAACTGCATTTTTATTTTTGATTGCATTATGCTCCATAATACAGCTGAAATCATTTGTAATTAAAGTATTAAATGAAACAAGCGGATATTTCTTCGCGGTTTCCTGTTTAATGCCTAAATTTATAACTGAACTGCTGTTTATGGGGACAAGCTCTTTTTTTATTTCTTCCTTTTCGTCGATGCTTTTAAACGCACTGTTTGCCGTATCGCAGTAAAGAAGAATATCATTTTTCAAATCGGGAAAAAGGGAGCTGAAGGAATCGCTTGTAACAATTTTATAAACAAAATCTATAAAACACCTTTCGCAAAGCTCGAACTGTATCCTGTTCAAATATATTCGGTAAGTAAAATGACGAATTTTTCCACAGGAAAAGCAGGGAGTCTTTCTGCCTATTTTTTCAACTGTTGCAGGACAGCATAAATCTTTTTCGCTTTGACAGTCTTGCAGTAAGGCTGAAATATTAAAGCCGAATTGATGAAGACATATACTGCACAAGGCACACACAGGCTTTTCGTTGATATTAATAAGAAGATATGCTTTTGCAGGGGTATCAACTTGCTCGCATTTGCACTTTATATCTCCCGTAAAACTGCTTACGCTGAGCTTTGCTTCGTTGTCGGAAAAATGGAGATATTTTATTTTTCTTTGGCTTTCGGAAAGCTCTTTGTACAAATTTGTTGAAAAATCTTCGTTAAAGATTTCTGCAAAAGATTTATTCTTGCTTTTGCTTGGAGTACAATAATAATCACAATAAATATTTTTCATAATTCACACCTGATTTTAAAAAAAATAAAAAATGCGCAGCCGAAGCTACGCATAAAAAACACATAGCTCCGTATTGTCGCCAAACAAAACTTAACACACTTGCAACCAATATGTGTACAGAAAGAGTATGTGTTTTTTTCAGTTAAAAACACATATCAGTTGCTAAAAATATAAAGTTTTGTTTGGCACAGTTATTATATCACATATATTATGTTTTAGTCAACAAATTAGTATTTGAATGGGCGTTTATGTGTGAAATTATCGTAGGGGCTTGCAGTGCAAGCCTGTTATAAGCGGGCGACACAGTGGTCGCCCCTACGGTTGATTTGTAATAACGGCATTGTTTATGTTTGTAGGGGACGGGTTGCCCGTCCCGAATAATGCGGACGGGGAAAACCCTGTCTCTACGGTGTAACAACAACATTAGTTACCTCAATAAAATCTAAATTATCAAAAAAGCACAGCCGAAGCTGTGCTTTTAAAACATAAATTTTATTACAGATGGAAGATGATATCGTCGCTTTTCCAGTTGAAGAAAATGATACCTACAATAAGTGTACCTACAGATACAACAACGGCATACAAGAGAAGCTTACCGCTCATTATATATCCGTACAAAACGCATTGTCTGAACAGCTCTATCATTGAGTACAGAGGATTGATTTTAATTACAAAAACTATCCAATCGGTGGTGATTCTTTGAAGCGGATAGATAATAGGAACCATATAAAACAAGAGGGTGCAGGCTACGTCCCATATATATTCAACATCTCTGAAATAAACCGCTACAACAGACAAAATCAAGCCTACACCTGTGCTGAATATTAAAAGAAGGAACATCGGAACGAAGCACAAAAGCGCATATGGAGTTATTTCAAGACCGCTACCGCCCTGTAATCCTGTGACCTTAAAGAATATCCATACGCAGATAAGGCAGAGTATTGATATTGCAAAGGTTACGAAATTAGAAAAAATAGACGACAGGGGATACATATATTTGGGAACATATACTTTTTTTATAATTCCTGCATTTCTTCTGAAAGCCGTCATTGCCTGCTTTGTAGCAGATGTAAAGAAGCTGAACAGCAGACGTCCCGTAAAGATGAACACAGGATAGCATACTATATAGTCGCTGTGTCTGCCGAAAATTCCGCCGAATACAACGGACAGAACTATCATATTGAGAAGTGGCTGAATAAAGCTCCATAAAATGCCCAGCCAGGAATTTCTGTATTTCAGCTTAACATTTTTTGCCGTCAGCTCTTTAAGAAGATTTCTGTATTTCTTAAACATTCTGACGTCGTGGTCAAGCTCTTTTTTCTTTGATTTATCCATATAACACCTCTGAGGACACAGCCGTTATAAAAACAGACTGTATTTCTTTAGTATTCTTACAGCGTTTCCACATTATAGCACAATATTATACCTTTTTCAACTGTAAATATGTTAATGAATTTTATCTGAACATTTCTGCAATCTCAAGTGCAGTCTTTCTTGCAGACATATTTCCGTCAATAACAATATCTGCAGCAGCAAGATATTTTGACTTTCTTTCATCATAAAGCGCTCTTGCGTTTTCCTTGTTCTGAAACAATGGTCTTGTGGTTGAGTCGCCGATTCTGCTGCAAATCACATCAAAATCTGCGTCAAGAAAAACTATCTTTCCCGTGCCCTTAACAGCTTCAACATTTCGCTCAAAGGTCATTGCACCGCCTCCTGTGGACACGACGCAGTTTTTCATATCTGCTATTTTTTTACAGCACTCAAATTCCAAGTCTCTGAAATAATCCTCACCGTAGGCGGCAAAAATAGCCTTGATTGCAATGCCCTGCTGTTCCTCTATCATTTCGTCGGTATCCACAAATTTCCTGCCCATGATTTTGGCAAGCTCAGTACCGACAACTGTTTTTCCGCTTCCCATAAAGCCGCATAATATTATGTTCATATCTTTTCCATTTCTCTTTCTGTTATATTCAAAACATTTCCAATGTCATTCATATCGAATTTTACACCGAACCAGATTTCCTGAGCCACAGCCGCCTGCCATACAAGCATAGGCAGTCCGTTTGAACATTTTATTCCTGCCTCTTTTGCATATTTAATCAGCATTGTTTCCCTTGGATTATATACAGCGTCAAAAACGGCCTTGCATTTTTGCACCTTTTCCTTTGGCAAAACACAGGCATCTGTTTTCGGAAACATTCCCACAGGCGTTCCATTTATAAGAATATCGTATTCACCGTCAATATCGTCAAGCCTTTTAACCTGAACGTCCTTTGAAAGCCTGTCCTTTATTTCTTCCTTAATAAGCATAGCAGCCTCAATATCGTCGTCACGAACAGCAATAGTCAAATCGGCTCCTGCAAGCACACTTTCAAAGGCAAACATTCTTGAAACTCCGCCGCTTCCGCATACAAGGGCTTTTCCGCCGAGAGTAATGCCTGCCATATCCAGCGCTCTGAGAAAGCCGTAGCAATCGGTGTTGTGTCCTTCGGACTTACCGTTTTTAACATCAACTGTATTTACTGCACCGAAAAGCTTTGCTCTGTCTGATAATTTATCAAGGCAGGGTATTATTCCTGTTTTATGAGGAATAGTAACGTTAAAGCCGTCATATTCCTTTAATGACTCAAAAGCCTCTGTCAGATTTTCCGGAGAAATCTCCTTAAGCTCATAGTGGGCGTCGATATTATTGATTTTAAAAAGCTCCCTGTGAATAACAGGGGACATTGAATGACCTAAAGGATAGCCTATCAAACAAAATTTTTTCATTTTTTTACCTCGTAGCAGAAATATTTATTGACAATTCAAAGATAATTATATAATATGATAATAACACAACGATTCAATATTAACAACATTTTTTTGAGGTGAACTTGTTATGGTATTTGAAAAACTCAAATCAATTCTTTCCGAGCAGCTTGATATTGATGAAGGCTCTATCACTCCCGACAGTCTACTTGTTGAGGATTTGGGAGCAGACAGCCTTGACGCCATTGATATAGTTATGTCTGTTGAGGATGAATTTAAAATTGAGGTACCCGACGAAATTATTGAAAAAATTGAAACAGTGGGCGATATCCTTAATTATGTAGAAAATAATATTTAATTGCTTCTTAAATCTATTTTAATCGGACTTTTGTATATTGTTTAAACAAATTGTGAAAACAGTACAAAATTTGATTTTAAATTTTCTATGTCATTGACATTATTTAATAAAAGAAGTAAAATAAAAGCAGGTGAATGCCTGCTTTTTTCATTGTCTTAAGCAGGCGCAAAAGCAAAATGAGAGGGGTATATTCATATGGCTGAAAAATATGTTATGGCTCTGGATCAGGGAACCACCTCCTCCCGTGCCATTATTTTCAATAAAAAGGGTGAGATTGTTGCCAAGGCGCAAAATGAGTTTACACAGTATTATCCCGAAAACGGCTGGGTTGAGCACGACCCGATGGAAATTCTGTTTTCTCAAATCAGCGCTATTTTGACCTGTCTGCGTCAGGAAAAGGTTAATCCGAAGGATATTGCAGGCATCGGCATTACTAATCAGAGAGAAACAACAATCGTGTGGGACAGACACACAGGCAAGCCGGTTTATAACGCTATCGTGTGGCAGTGCAGAAGAACCGCTCCTACCTGCGAGGAGCTGAAGGCTCAGGGGCTTTCCGATTACGTTAAGGAGACAACGGGACTGCTTATTGACGCATATTTCAGCGGAACAAAGATTAAGTGGATTCTTGATAATGTTGAGGGAGCAAGGGAAAAGGCTGAAAACGGCGACCTGCTTTTCGGTACCGTTGACACATGGCTTATTTGGAATTTGACAGACGGAAAGGTTCATGTTACCGACTATTCAAACGCCTGCAGAACAATGCTCTTTGATATTGATAAGCTTTGCTGGGACCCATATCTTTGCGAGGTTCTCGGCATACCTATGAGTATGCTTCCCGAGGTTAAGCCGTCAAGCTGTGTTTACGGAGAGGTTGCTAAAATCACGGGTATTGAGGATATTAAGGGAGTGCCTATTGCAGGTGCTATCGGCGACCAGCCGGGCGCATTGTTCGGTCAGGGCTGCTTCAAGTCCGGTCAGGCAAAGAATACCTACGGCACCGGTTGCTTCCTTTTGATGAATACAGGTGACAAGAGAGTTAATTCAAAATCAAATCTTCTTTCGGGCATTGCCTGGGGTATCGGCGATAAGATTACATATTCTCTTGAAGGCTCTGCGTTTAATGCAGGCTCGGTTATCAAGTGGCTTCGAGATGAGCTTGAGCTTATCCAGTCTGCTCCCGAATGTGACAAATTTGCAGAAATGGTTGAGGACTCCAACGGTCTTTATTTCGTTCCTGCCTTTACAGGCTTGGGAGCACCATACTGGGATATGTATGCACGAGGAGTTATGATAGGTCTTACAAGAGGTGTAAACAAAAAGCATGTTTGCCGTGCAGTTCTTGAAAGCATTACATATCAGATGACGGATTTGCTTGAAGCAATGATGCAGGATTCGGGAATCGTGCTTAAGGATTTGCGTGTTGACGGCGGAGCCTCTGTTTCCGATATTATGATGCAGATGCAGGCTGATATGACAGGCGTAAACGTAAACAGACCTAAAAATGTTGAAACCACTGCTCTCGGTGCCGCTTACTGTGCAGGACTTGCCACGGGAGTTTGGGAGAATTTTGAAGAAATTGAAGAAAACAGAGCCGTTGACAAAATATTTATTCCGTCAATGGAAACAACATTAAGGAACAAAAAATATTCTGACTGGAAGCGTGCAGTTGAACGCTCACGCAACTGGGAAAGATAATAGCAAAGGAGATAAACACTATGGGAAAAATGGTATGTCCTTGGGATACGCTGATTAATTTCATCACAGATGCTTTTATCGGCTACGGTATTCCAGAGGAGGACGCAAAGATTTGTACAGATGTTCTGCTCGAATCTGACAGAAGAGGTATTGAAAGCCACGGCTGTAACAGATTTAAGCCAATCTACCTTGACAGAATCAAGGCAGGTATTCAGAACCCTGTAACAAATTTTGAAATTGTTAAGGAAACACCTACCACCGCCGTTATCGACGGTCACGACGGAATGGGTCAGGTTATCGGCTATAAGTCAATGCAGATGGCTATTGATAAGGCAAAGCAATACGGTATGGGTATGGTTGCAGTTCGTAACTCCTGCCACTACGGTATTGCAGGCTATTATGCTACTATGGCAACAAAGCAGGGCTGTATCGGTATGACAGGTACTAACGCCCGTCCATCTGTTGCTCCTACCTTCGGTGTTGAGGGTATGTTCGGTACAAATCCTCTTACAATCGGTATTCCTACCGATGAGGATTTTGATTTTGTAATCGACTGCGCTACTTCAATAACTCAAAACGGTAAGATTGAATATTACGAAAGAATCGGAGAGGATGTCCATCCAGGTACGGTTATCGGTCTTGACGGTAAGGGTATTGAGGGTGACGCAGGTGTTGCTCTTAAGAAAATCAGAAACGGTGAGGCTGCTTTGACTACTCTCGGCGGTATCGGTGAGGCTCTCGGCGGATATAAGGGCTACGGCTACGCAATGGTAATCGAGCTTCTTTCTGCTATTCTTCAGGACGGTAACTACGGTAAAGCTCTTAACGGCAAGGATGAAAACGGAAATCTTGCTCCTTATCATCTCGGTCATTTCTTCATCGCAATTGATACAAACCACTTCCTCGGTGAAGATATCACAAGAAAGAAGGCAGGAGAGATTATCCGTTCTGTTCGTGCTTCAAGAAAGGCTCCCGGCTGTGACAAGATTTATTCCGCAGGTGAAAAGGAATGGCTTGTATGGCAGGAGAGAAAGGACAGCGGTGTTCCTATTAACGAGTCTGTTCAAAAGGAAATGACACAGGTTCGTGACGAGCTGGGACTTACTCAGTACAGGTTCCCTTGGGACTGATAAAATAAAAACTACAAGCTACAGAGGTAAATATAGATGGATTATCGTAAAGAATCATTAAGACTTCACGGAGAATGGAAGGGCAAAATTGAGGTAACTGCAAGGGCAAAGGTTGGTGACAAGGACTCCCTTTCTCTTGCTTACACCCCCGGTGTTGCAGAGCCCTGCCTTGAAATTCAGAAGGATTATAATAAAAGCTGGGAGCTTACAAGACGCTGGAATATGGTTGCCGTTATCACAGACGGTACCGCAGTTTTAGGCCTAGGCGATATCGGACCTGAGGCAGGTATGCCTGTTATGGAGGGTAAATGCGTGCTCTTTAAGGAGTTCGGAGGCGTTGACGCTTTCCCACTTTGCGTACGTACAAAGAATGTTGATGAATTTGTTGAAACGGTTTACAACATCAGCGGCTCCTTCGGCGGTATCAATCTTGAGGATATTGCCGCTCCGAGATGCTTTGAAATTGAGGAAAAACTTAAGGAAAGATGTGACATTCCTATTTTCCACGACGACCAGCACGGTACTGCTGTTGTAGTTTCGGCGGCACTTATTAACGCTACAAAAATTACAGGCAAATCCCTGTCAGACTGCAAGGCAGTTATCAACGGCTCAGGTGCCGCAGGTATTGCTATTGCAAAGCTCCTTATGACCTTAGGACTTCGTGACGTTATTCTCTGCGACAGAACAGGTGCAATCTATGAGGGCAGAGAAAAGCTTAACCCGTCAAAAGAGGCTATCGCAAGGGTAACTAACAGAGAAATGACTAAGGGCTCTCTTGCAGAAGCAGTTAAGGCTACTGACATATTTATCGGCGTTTCTGCCCCCGGTGTACTTACAGAAGAAATGATTAAGACAATGAATGACGACCCAATCGTTCTTGCAATGGCAAATCCTGTTCCCGAGATTATGCCGGATAAGGCTAAAGAGGCAGGAGCAAGAATTGTCGGTACAGGACGTTCCGATTTCCCGAACCAGATTAACAATGTTGTTGCATTCCCCGGTATTTTCCGTGGTGCATTAGATGTTAGAGCAAGTGCTATTACAGAGAATATGAAAATTGCGGCGGCTTACGCTATAGCATCACTTGTTGATGACGACAAGCTTAATGAGGATTATATTCTTCCATATGCCTTTGACCCACGTATTAAGGATACTGTTGCAAAGGCAGTTGCAGATGCGGCGGTAAAAGACGGCGTAGCAAGAATTTAATAAGGCTACAGAAAAAACAGCCGAAGAAACAAAATGTTTCTTCGGCTGTAATATTTTTTATATCAATTTTTAAGCTTTTAATTTTTTTGATTTGAGAACTGAAAATGCCGCAATAAAGAATATGTAAATTGCCAACCAACAGAAATAGCTTTTGCTGATATGAAAGCCCTGTATTGAATAAATCACAATAACGCTGATTCTTCTTGCAAGGTTTACCAAAAGAGCGATTATGGTGTAATCGCATAAAAGCTTTGAATTGATTTTATTGCTTTTAGATGCATAAAAAAGAGTTACGAGCATTGCCATAGAATAAAATGCAAAGCGGATAAAATATTCATAGATTTTATTTCCGTTTGCATAACCGTTTACGAAAGCGGAAAGTGTTGATGCAATTTCATTTGTAAACGGAACGGCAACAATTAAAAACAGTATGGGCAGAGCTTTAATTTTCTGCTCATATTTTTGTTCCTTGAAAAGCTTGATAATTGCAAAAGCAAAAATTACAATTGCCGCTTTTGTTACTATATAGTAGACAATGTCCGCACCGGAAGAAAGTGCCTTTAAAGATGCTACGGCAGGCGGCATCATTTTAAAGCCTAAAATGGAAATCAGTATTCCGTAAAATGACTCCTTGGATTTTGTCACAAGAAAATACACAACTGCAACAAAAAGGCTGAATACCATTGCTTCAATAATGGCAAGGCTTCTGCTTGCAGGAAATGCAAGTGCCGTAAGCTTTTGAACAGCATAACAGCCGATTATGATTACTGCTGAAATCAGACAGTAAAGCTTTCCTTTGTCGGTTTTTTCTTTCATAAATTTCACTCCCTTGTATTAAATATACAATATTTTTTTAAAAAGGTCAATTTTTATAGATTAAATTTTACTAATGTGTTATACTTATTTTAATGTAATAAAATTAAGGGGTAGTACTATGAAGCTTAAAAACAGGATTGATAAGGTCGTTCAGGTTATGTCTCAAAAATTTTCAGGCGGCGGAGTTTCCCAAAAGGAAAATACAGCCGAAGGTAAAAGGAAGCCCTTCGGCAATATGCCCGAGCTTGTAAGACAGGCAGGAGCAGAGGGTATTGTTTTGCTGAAAAACATAAATAATACATTGCCTTATAATGAGAATACTCGACTGGCAGTATTCGGCAGATGTCAGCTTGACTATTTTTACGTAGGCTACGGCAGTGGCGGTGATGTTAATGCACCCTATACAGTCAACCTTATTGACGGCTTGAAAAATAACGGCGCCGATTTAAACAAGGGGCTTTTGGGCTTTTATGAAAGCTGGTGTAAGGAAAACCCTGTTATCCACGGCTTTTGGGGACACTGGCCTATGTGCTATGACGAGGCTGTAGTTGATGAAAGCACAGTAAAAGCCGCCGCACAGGAAAGCAATGCGGCGCTTGTAGTCATCGGCAGAGCAGCAGGTGAGGACAGAGAAAATAAGCTTGTGAAGGGAAGCTATTACTTAAACGATGAGGAAATTAAGCTCCTTGATACTGTTACCCTATGGTTTGATAATGTTACCGTTGTGCTTGACTGCGGAAATGTGATTGATATGAGCTGGAGAGAACGATATAACGACAAAATCTCTGCTATAGTTTACGCTTGGCAGGGCGGAATGGAAAGCGGTAATGCAGTTGCCGACATTCTTTACGGTAAAATTAATCCGTCAGGCAGACTGACTGATTCAATAGCAATGAGCTATGAGGATTATCCAAGCGCACATTCCTTCGGCAATAATGATTACAATAACTATTCTGAGGATATTTTTGTTGGCTACAGATATTTTGAAACCTTCAATAAGACCCCTGTTATATATCCCTTTGGCTACGGCTTAAGCTACACCGATTTTGATATAAAAATTGATGATTTCAAATTTAACGGAGAAAATGTGAATATTACCGCCCAAATAAAAAATGTGGGAAAAAGAAGCGGTAAAGAGGTTTTACAGCTTTATTTCTGTCCGCCTGAGGGTAAGCTTTCAAAGCCTTCGATGAACCTTGTTGCCTTTGAAAAAACAAGGGAGCTTGAGCCTGAGGAAAGCCAAGAAATAAATCTGACCGTTCCTGTTTATTATCTTGCGTCCTTTGACGATACAGGCGCTACTGGCAATAAATTTTCATATGTTCTTGAAAAGGGTGAATATAAGTTCTTCGCAGGAAAGAATGTAAGAGATACCATTGAAGCAGGAAGCTTCACACTTGGAAATGACAAGGTTCTTGAAACTCTTGATGAAATCTGCGGAGTTAAAGAGCCGTTTAACAGGATAAAAACCGACAACGTTCTTGACAGATTTGCTGTTAAAAAAGAGGCTGTTGAGGTATCTCGGCCGTATCTTAAAAAGAGAATTGAGAATAATATGCCTGCTGAAATTCCCCACAGCAATAATAATTATAATTTTTCACAGGTTTTGTCAGGTGAAATTACCGTTGATGATTTTATTTCCTGCCTTAGTAATGAGGAGCTTGAGGCTCTTACAAGAGGTCAGGGATATATGAACAGCGAGCAGGGAGTTGAGGGAAATGCAGGTGCCTTTGGCGGAACAATTCAGTCCTTGAGAGACAAGGGCGTTTCTGCGGTTATAACTACCGACGGTCCTGCAGGAATTAGAATTAAGCAGTACACCTCACTGATTCCCTGCGGAACTGCGCTTGCTTCAACCTGGAATACCGAGCTTGTATTTGAGCTGACAAAGGAAATGGGCAGAGAGCTTAAGGAAAGAAAATCGGATGTGCTTTTGGCTCCCGGAATGAATATTCACAGAAATGTCCTCTGCGGTAGAAACTTTGAATATTTCTCCGAGGATCCTATTCTTACCGGAAAAATGGCGTCGGCATTTGTAAAAGGTATTCAGACCTACGGCGGTTCCGCCTGTCCAAAGCATTTTGCCTGCAATAATCAGGAGGTAAACAGGACAAAGAATGACTCCCGTGTATCTCAAAGAGCCTTGAGAGAAATTTATTTAAAGGGCTTTGAAATCTGTGTAAAGGAAAGCAAGCCTCTTAATATTATGACAAGCTATAATAAGATAAACGGTGTTTGGAGCCATTATAATTACGACCTTGTAACAACTGTTCTCAGAAAGGAATGGGGCTTTACAGGCTGTGTTATGACAGACTGGTGGATGAGAAAATCAAAGAGTCCCGAATTTCCGAATCTCCGTGACAATGCCTACAGAGTACGTTCTCAGGTTGATGTTCTTATGCCCGGTGGTATAAAAAGGACAGATACAAAATATAAGGTTGACCCGTCGCTTCTTGAAACTGTGGGAACAAGAAACGGTCTGACCGTTGCCGAATTGCAGAGAACTGCAAAAAATGTTCTTAATATGATTGTTACTCTTAAAACAAAGCAGAGTTAAATTAGTATTTGTCAAATTGTGCCTTTTTCCGTTATGCTGTGTTATTCACTGTTCGCAGTACACAAAGTACAGCATCACAGTGAAAGCCTTGCCTAACGAAAAAATCCACTAATTTTACCGGTCTAAAGGAAATAAACTTTCGTGGGGGCAGGTCTCTGTGCCTGCCCGAAATTATGATTTGTCGAACCGAATTGAGCCTCCCCTGTGTAAGGGGAGGTGGGTTGCCGTAAGGCAACTCGGAGGGGTTGTAACAATCCCTCAGTCTGCTAACGCAGACAGCTCCCTTTACACAAGGGAGCCATAAATTTGCTACAAATACATCCCGACAAACCCTAATTTGAATAATGTCTGCCTCTTTTTGAGTTAATATCAAGTATAATTACAAAACAGCCTAAAATCATAATTACAGATAGTGCAATATTTACGCTGGAGAATTCCACGGGTATTGCACTATTTTTAAATACAGCTACATCTACGGGAAAAATCATCAGAATTATTTTGCATATGATGTAGGAAAGCACCGCACCTATAATTCTGAAAATGAAAAAATCCCATAGCCTCATACCAACCTTTTTTATAATGCCTAAAAGCTGGAAGTGTATGCAAATTCCGCCGAAAGCAAGATAGGCGCTTATTTCAGGCAGGGAAAAATTATTTTTTGAACAAACGCCGTTTGTAATTTCAATCAAGGGTATAAAACGGCTGTCAACAGTAATGATCTGCGAAAGGGCGGAAAATAAAATTATGAAAGCCGTTATATTTAAAACAGAGCTTACTGCCGACGCTGTTGCGTCTGAAAGAGCGTCACCGAAATCCTCATTTTCTGTAAAAGAATAAAATTTTTCACTTGTTCTTTTTTGTGTGAAGGAAAGGGCAAAGCCTACAATTGCAGAGGCAAGAACATTTGAAAGAAAAAGAATAATTCCTGCCTTTGTATTTTGCATAACGGCAGTGCCTACGGCTGTAATAATAAAGCCTGCACCGCCGCAGAAATTAAAGCGGAGCATTCTTTTTGCTTGATTTTGGTCAATTTCACCACTTGCAAGAAGTTCTCTTGTTAATAATGCCCCTGTAGGATATCCTCCCAAAAGACCTAAAAATATGGCAGGGAATGTAACATACGGCAGGTTGAAAATATAGTGAGAAATAAAACCGAAGCATTTGGATAAAACGTCCTTTGCTCCGGTTTTCATTATTATAAGAAAGATTATCAGCAAAGGTGTAAGGCTTGGTATAATAGTATTTTGAGAAAGAATCAGTCCGTTAAGTGCACCCTGCTTTGCATCAGCGGAAAAAATTATTAAAGCTCCTGCAAACAGCAGGAGAAATACAAGAAGAAAACAGTCTTTGATTTTCATAATATTTCATATCCTTATTGTGAAAGATTCGGGTTTATCGGGGTGTTACTGTAACAAACTTTCGTAGGGGCAGGTCTCTGTGCCTGCCCGAAAATTTAATTTTGCGGGAGGGGATGGAACCCCTCCCCTACAAAAACAAACAACATCGTTATTACAAATCAACCGTAGGGGCGACCATTGGTCGCCCGCATATATTCGGGCGTGCAATGCACGCCCCTACGAAAGTTTCTTACATTTAGACAGGTAAAATTAGGTTTTATCGAGATAAAATCATCAAACCTATTTGGCTCCCTTGTTAAAGAGATTCCCCTGTCAGGGGAAATGTCTGCGAAGCAGACAAAGGGGTAGCGTAGCCGCTGGATGCGAACTTTGTTCGCAGACTGAGGGATTGTTACAACCCCTCCGAGTTGCCTTACGGCAACCCACCTCCCCTTACACAGGGGAGGCTCAATTCGGTTCGATAAACCCGAATTTACAGGTTCAACCTGCTAAATCATATGAAAAAAATTTTTTTAATATTAATTATTATTTAATATAAAATTTTGTTGTGATTTTATTTTACATTTTTTTCATTACTGCGCATATATAATACACTCGGGACGTGTATATAATGAAAATATCGGAAAGAATTAAAATCAAAAAAGTTAAAAACGATAATCAAATAAATGTATGGGTACAGAGAATTATATGGCTGGCGGTATCCTTTGCAATGAGCTTTTCGTCTGTAATCGGCGGGTGCTGTCCTTTTGCCATTTCGCTGATAACGGTTTCAAGCAGGAAAAACTTTTTGTTTTCTGCCGTAGGAGCAGGCTTGGGATACATACTTTTCTGCTCCCCCGAAAATGCAATAAGATATTTCAGCGCAGTTTTAATTTCAGCCTTGGGTACCTTTGCGCTGAATATGTTTAAAGGGAAGAAAGAAGCATTTTTACCGATGATTATTTCCTTTCTTTCTGTGCTTTCTACCGGCTTTGTTATGGACATTAAAAGCGGTGCAGGAGCAGGAGACTATGCGCTGACGCTAGGGGAAGCCATACTTGCAATGGGCGGAAGCTTCTTTTTCTTCAGAGCAGTAAATTGCAGCTTGAAACGGTTGAAATTCAAGGCTTTGCCTGTTACTGATTTGACATGCGTTATGGTCTCTGCGTCACTTCTTTTGTCAGGGCTGTCCTTTATTGAAATAAAGAGCGTTTCTCCTGCAAGAATATTAGCAGTTTTAATCATTTTGTCATCAGTTCGTTTCGGCTCTCAACGGTGGGGTATGATTGTTTCCCTTTGCCTTGGCTTTTCCCTTGGAATAAGCAGAGAAAACAGTCTGTTTCTTCTTGGCGCATATGCTTTTTCTGCTTTGGTCGGCAGTCTGTTTACAACCCTTTCAAGTCTTGGAATAGGCTTTAGCTTTACACTATCAATGGCTTTTTTTGCCGTGGCGGCAAATATGGGCACCTTTTCCGTTTGCTGTGTTATTGAAAGCCTTATTGCGTCTGTAATATTAACCCTGCTTCCCGAAGCAGTAACCGAAAAAATGTCGCAGGTATGGGAAAACGGCGCAGATATTGCACCCGAGGGAAGCTTGCGACAAAGCCTTGTTGTAAGGCTTCGTTTTGCATCCTCGGCGCTGGCTCAGGTAAGCGAAAGCGTAAGAGATGTCAGAGAAAAAATCAATATGCTCGGTCGGGGAGAGCCTATGGAAAGCGAGCTTAGAATGGTGGCGGCAGACCAGTTTTTCTCAATATCCGATATGCTGGAGGACCTTGCCTTTGAATTTGACGAGGCGGAAAGCTTTGACTTTAAATCAGCAGGCAGAATAAGACGTATGCTTGGTGAATATGATATTTATCCCGAAAATATTTCCGTTATTGCGGACAGATTTGACAGGCTCAGAATTGAAATTCTTGCACCTAAGGAAACAAAAGGACTTGAAAATCCCCGAATACGAAATGAAATATCAAAAATCTGTAAGCGTGAATTTGAAAGAGGAAGAATAAGCGTTTCCTCGGCAGGACAAATGCTTTCAATTATTGAAAAGGCAAATTATAAAATGAGCATCGGCTTTGCACAATACTGTGCCGAGGGTAATTTATGCGGCGACACGATTAAGACTATCAACGATTCCCGAGGGCATATGATACTGATTATCAGCGACGGTATGGGAAAGGGAAGCAGAGCTGCCCTTGACGGAGCAATGGGAGCAGGACTGCTGTCAAAGCTTTTAAGCGCCGGCTTTGGCTTTGATTCCTCTTTAAAGGTTGTAAACAGTGCCCTGCTTGTAAAAAGCAGTGAAGAAAGCCTTGCCACTCTTGACTGTGCCAGCATTGATTTGTTCACGGGGAAATGCGAATTTTTCAAGGCGGGAGCGCCTGCGTCATATATTATGAAGCGAAACAGTCTTACAAAATGTGAGCTTTCTTCAATGCCTGCAGGAATACTCAGAGGTATTGAGTTTGCAAAGCGAACAACCATTCTTTCGGTAGGTGACGAAATTATTATGATGTCCGACGGGATAACTGATATAGGCGGAGAGTGGCTTGAACAGTTTTTGAGATATGACGAAAGCGACAATCCAAATGATAAGGCAAAGGCAATACTTGACTTTGCCGTTAAAAATTCCGATGAACGCCACCGTGATGATATGTCGGTAATAGTAGCAAAGCTAATGAACAATTAAAATTCAGACTGCCGATAAAGTGGTCTGAACCACGCCAAAGTATGTAAAGAATAAAAATTTCTCGTAGGGGCTTGCAGTGCAAGCCCGTTATAAGCGGGCGACCAATGGTCGCCCCTACGGTGATTTCTTACAATAACAACCCTAAAAATACTAATTTAAAATACTTGTAAAAGTACAACCGCAGAAGCATAATGCTTCTGCGGTTGCGTTTTATTTTTTATTAGATTCTGCTTTGCCCTCAGGGGTGTCACGGTAATACTGTGTAAACGGATGGAAGCGCTCCTGCTCCTCCCAAATTTCCTTTGCCTTAGGTGCCCAAGCCTTTGCGTACATATCGCATTTTGCACATAGCTCGTCGGCACTTTCCGCTTTCATAAGGTTTGTGGATTTAGCACCTGTTTTGTTTACAAGATTTCTAAGCGCCTGAGGATTTTCCAGCATGGGACAGGGGCGAAGCATATTGTCATTAAAGGGCTGACCCTTGTAGTACTCATGGAAAAGGGGAGCCTTAAGACATTCAAGAATGCTTTTTTCCCTGATGTTTGAGTCTGAATAGTGAATGAATACGCAGGGCTCAACGTCGCCCTCGGAGTTGATGTGGAAATAGTTTCTTCCCCCTGCAATACAGCCACCCACAAATTCACCGTCATTTTGAAAATCAACTGTAAAAATCGGCTTGCCGGTTTTGGAATTTCTCTTTTCTCTGATTGCTCTGTAAACGTGTTCACGTTGCTCGGGAGAAAGCAATAGGCTTGTATCTGCGTCACTTCCCACAGGCATATAGTGGAAATACCAAGCGTATCTTGCACCGTTTTCTATCATAAAATCGTAAAATTCGTCAGATGTAACAGCCTCGTAATTCTGACTTGTATAACAAACAGATGTACCGAAAAGGCATTTGTGCTTTTTAAGAAGCCTCATAGCGTCAACGGTTTTTTGGTATGCACCGTTTCCTCGTCTTGCGTCGTTTGTTTCCTCGCTTCCTTCAAGGGAAATAGCAAGAGCAAGGTTTCCGCATTCCTTCATATCCTCGCAGAATTTTTCATCAACAAGGGTGGCATTTGTAAAGGACAGGAAAATACAGTCCTTGTTTTCTCTTGCAAGGGTTAAAATATCATTCTTTCTGATTAGAGGTTCACCGCCGGTGAACATATAAAAATGAGTTCCCAGTGCCTTTGCTTCACGAATAACCTTTCTCATTTCATCAAGGGTTAAGCTTGATTTATGACCGTATTCAGCCGCCCAGCAGCCCTTACATTTCATATTGCAGGCAGAAGTTGGGTCCATAAGAATTACCCATGGGATATTGCAGTTTTCAACCTCTCTTTTTTTACGTATGGTTGAAGTGCCGATAAGCCCTAAATCAATACCGAAGGTCAATACAGCCTTTCTCAAAAAGTCACCGTCAACCTCGTCAAGACCTCTGAAAAGAAACTGATGCCATATATTTTTCTCATCTGAAATTATTTCAATAGGCTTTGTAAAAGTGCTTTCGGGATACATTTTTCCTGCAAAGGCCTTGCCTATTTTGATAAGCTTAATCATATTCCTTTTAGGATTTTTGTAAATGTACTTAAACAGTCTGTCTCCTACAAGGTGAAGCGCCTTGCTTTTAATTTGTGACATATTTTACTCCTTTACATAACCTCGGGAGCGGTTATTTTAAGCATTGTAAGAATGTTGTTAATAGTATCTTTAACTGCTTTGCAGAGATAAAGCCTTGCCTGCATTAAGCCCTCATTGTCAACCATTACTCTTTGAGCATTATAGAACTTGTGGAAAAGAGTAGCAAGGTCAATAACGTAGTGGGTAATTTTTGCAGGATCATATGCTTTAGCGGCTGAAATTATTTCATCTGTCAGCATTGAAAGGTGGCGGATAAGCTCCTTTTCCTCGTCAGATGACAAAAGAGCAAGCTCCTCGTCAGTTGGTGTTCTGAGGATTACGCCCTCGCTTTCAGCCTTTTTGATTATTGAGCAGATTCTTGCATGAGCGTACTGCACGTAGTAAACAGGATTTTCACTGGACTTTTTAGCGGCAAGCTCCAAATCAAAATCAAAATGGGAGTTTGGCTCACGAAGATTGAAGAAAAATCTTGCGGCATCAAGCGGAACCTCATCAATAAGAGTGTTTAAAGTAATAGCCTTGCCCGAACGCTTTGACAGCTTAATTGTTTCGCCGTCTCTTACAAGCCTTACCATTTGCATAATTACAATATCAAGCCTTGAAGCGTCAAGCCCTAAAGCAGTTAAAGCCGCCTTCATTCTCGGAACATATCCGTGATGGTCTGCACCGAGAACGTCGATTGCCTTGTCATATCCTCTTGTAACAAGCTTGTTATAGTGGTATGCAATATCGGGAACAATATAGGTGGGCAGTCCGTTTGCACGGATAAGAACTATATCCTTATCATTGCCAAATTCCGAGGCTTTGAACCATAAAGCTCCGTCGAGCTCATATGTTACGCCTTTTTCTTTAAGGGCGTTTATGACCTTATCAACAGAGCCGTCATTGTGCAATGTTGATTCCTTAAACCATTTGTCATATTTAATTCTGTATCTGCCAAGGTCTCTTTCAAGACCTGCAATGTTTTTCGGCAGAGCAAAATCAACAAGTGCCTTTCTTCTTTCCTCAGTAGTGGCTGAAACGTATTTGTCGCCGTATTCCTTAATAAAGCTTTCGGCGTGTTCTGTAATATCGGCACCGTGATAGGCGTCCTCAGGCATTTCAACACTGCTGTCAAAGTGCTGAAGATATCTGACCTCAAGTGACAGACCGAATTTTTCAATCTGATTTCCTGCATCGTTTACATAAAATTCTCTGCTGACATCATAGCCTGCCCAGTCAAGAACAGACGCAAGACAGTCACCGATTGCGCCGCCTCTTGCGTTACCTATGTGCATAGGACCTGTGGGATTTGCAGAAACAAATTCAACAAGCACTTTTTTTCCTTGACCGTAATTGGATTTTCCGTAGTCATCTCCGCAGGCAATAACATCCTTTAAAATCTCGCTGTAATAATTTTGAGAAAGAAAGAAATTTAAAAATCCGGGACCTGCAATTTCGGCATTGCTGAAAAGAGTATCCGAAAGGTCCATATGGCTGAGTATGCTTTCGGCAATAGCTCGGGGAGCCTTTTTAAATGCTCTTGCACCTGCCATTGCGGCATTTGAGGAATAGTCGCCGTTTGCCTTATTAGACGGCCTCTCAATAATAAATTCGGGAATTTCCGCCTGTGGCAGTTCGCCTGCCTGAATAGCAAATTCTATCGCCTGTGTTATTTTGTCCTTTAATATTTTTTCTGTTTCCTTAACTATTTTTGACATCATTTTACTCCTGATTGTTTTTGTATACCATTTTGACTTCGTTTCTTGAAGCAAGAGCACCGTTTAAATCTATATCGTAGCAAAAAGTAAATCTTCCGTCATTTTCGTTTATTTCTGCCTCAATGGAATGACCTGCAATGCCCATAAGAATATCGCCGTATTCCGTACCGTAATGGCAGAGATGTCTGCCTGATTTCTCAATTACCAAGCGTGATTCACAGGCTCCGCTTCGAGTCATTTCAACAAGCCTTTCGTCCTTTGAAATTCTGACTGTAACGTCTATGGGAGCAAAGGGTGGGTCCTGCTGTTCGGTATATTTTATAATATAGCTGTCCTCTGTGTGCTCTATGGTTCCCACGGTGGTAAGCTCTGTTTTGTCCCTTTGACCGTCTATTCTCTGGGTCCCGATTATTTCCAAAAGTATTTTGTTCATTTTTACTTCCTGTTTTTATTTGTTATATTACTCCGCCACGCTTGATTGCTAAATCAATAAGTCTGTCTATCAGCTCTGTGTATGAAACTCCCACAGCCTCAAAAAGCTTAGGATACATACTGATAGGAGTCTGACCGGGAATAGTGTTTATTTCGTTCAAAAGAACTCTTTCGCCATCTGAGGTTACGAAAAAGTCAACTCTTGAAAGTCCCTCACAGCCCATTGCTTTATATGCCTTTACAGCTGTTTCACGAATTTCGTCTCTTTTTTCCTTAGTAAGATTTGCAGGTATGCAAAGCTGTGAAGGGTTGTTGTATTTTGCGTCAAAATCATAAAATTCCGCAGAGGCAATAATCTGACCTACCTCGGCAGCTATAGGCTCTTCGTTGCCCATAACTGCACATTCGACCTCAAGCCCGCTTATAAATTCCTCAAGGACAGCCTTTTTATCCTCCTTGAAGGCTGTAGCCATAGCTGTTTTCAGCTCTTCCCGTGTATGAGCTTTTGAAATTCCTACGGAGGAGCCGGCATTTGCAGGCTTTACAAATATGGGAAGTCCTAATTTTTCTATTGCCTCGTCAAGACAAAGGTCGGGATTTTTGCTGTAATCGTATGTTGTGTATGCACACCATTTAGCCTGAGCAATTCCGACAGCGTCAGCGACTGCGTTTGCGATAGCCTTATCCATACAAACACCTGATGAGGTGGAGTCACATCCCACAAACGGAATTTGAGCAAGCTGGAAAAGCCCCTGAATAGTTCCGTCCTCGCCGTTTTTACCGTGGAGAACAGGAAATACTGCGTCAAGTCTGATGATGTCGCCCTTTGCCGTTACAATACCGTGAACAGATGCATCCGGAGAAATAAACGCAGGAATAAGGCTTGGAGAATTAAGCCACATATCATTTGGAAGAAGATTGACATCGTCATTGTAGATGTACCATTTTCCCTGCTTTGTAATTCCCAAAAGCACAAGATTATATTTTTTAACGTCTATATTTGATATGATACATTTTGCGGATATACAGCTGATATCGTGCTCGGAGGATACACCGCCGAATACAATAGCAAGAGTGATTTTTTTCATAATGAAGCCCTCCGTTAAAAATAAAATGGCCTTATGCTGAAAATATACAAAAAACAAAATGCTGTTTTTTGATTTTAATTCATAATATTGTATCACAAGAAACACTAATAATCAATACACTAAATTCTTAATATTATATTATTAAAAAATTTAGTGACAAATGCTATTAGTAATGTTATAATATTACGAAATATCATTTGTCATTATGCTGATTTAATTTGTAAGTACGGTGATTTTATGAACGCCCCTCAAAAATTCAAGAGATTTAAAATTAATACAGTTATAAAAAGCATCATTATTCCGCTGGCTATAGTTATTTCATCTGCGCTGATATTTTATATGACCTTTCCGTTTATAGAAGATGCACTTCCCAACGGAAGCAATTATGAAGAACAGGCAGTGCAGACAGAGGCGATTGAGAATGAATAGGAGAAGCTATCGTCTGCGCAAGCTTCTTTGCTATTGCCTGTCTGTTGCTTTGGCCTTTACAATTTTAGGAAGCAATATGCTGTTGGTTTCTTCCTTGACTGTGGGCAATAAGAGCTTTGTGCAGAAGTATTTTTCAACCGCCGATGTGACAAATGAGCTTTCAGCGGAGCTTAATAAAAGGCTTGATGATATAGCGTACGAGTACGGTATTGATAATGAGATACTGAAGGGTGCATTTTCCTATGACTACCGTGTTGCAGTTCAAAATACGGCTATGAATTCGCTGTTTAACGGAAGATATACGCCTGTGAGTAGCTCGTCAAATGTTGAGGTGCGCTGTAAAAATGCAGTTGCAAGGTTTAATTCAAAGCAGAAAAAGGGAAAAGAGCTTTCCGATAAAAAAACGGCAGAGCTTGTTTATGATGTAAAGGAAGCCTTTGACAGCGTTTACACCATTGCTAATTCAAGCGAATTTTCTTCTGTTTCGGGATTTTTCTCGGCTTCAACAAAAGGTGCAGTTATGCTTTCCGTTGTTTCGGTGATTATGGCTATAGCAGTCTATTTTATGAGCGGTCGGAGACATGGCTCTCTGAATTTTATCGCAATGGCTCTTGAATCGGCAGGAGGAATGTCTGTTTCTTTGCCGTTAATGGCTATTATGAAAATGAGATTTTCTGTCCTGTACCTGACAAATGTTCCTGCTTATAACAGCGCAATCAATAATGCGGCAGGAAAAACCTGCTTTATCATTATTGCGGTCGGTGCAGTTATGCTTATTGCAGGCGTTGCAATATTTATTTCAAATTACAGATACTATTCCTTTAAGCTGAAAAACAGTGATATGGAATATGAGATAGAAAAAAATTTAGTATGATAACTTTTAGGAGAATTATCTATGGAGATTATTGATGTATTAAATCTTGTTGAAAAACAGCTTTCAGATGCCAATGCAGAGCTTGGCTTTAAGAAAGAAAAGGAAACTGACACCAGCATAACCTTCGCAGGTGAAAAGGGTGCTTACAGAGTTGTCTATGATGGCTCTAACAGTACCGTAGCCTTTGACTGTGCATATGAATATGACGGAAGCAATGAAAGCTTTAAGACAATTTCACGCAGCCTTTTTGACGCTGAATCATACGACGAAAGAGATGCAAAGTCACTTTCAAATGAAATCCAAGATGAGATTATGGGCCTCTTTAACAAGAGAAAAAAGGTTGACCTTGAAAAAGTAAAGATGCCCAAAGCTGTATCAAGAACAAAGGCTAAAAACGGAGTTATCAGCTATGACAGCGATTCTCTTGCAAACCGCTTCGGTACCCTGTATCCCGAAATGAAGGATGATATTAAGGCTAATATTGCAAAGTACGGAGAGTTTCTTCCCGAAACATTTTTCCTTGAGCACGGTACGGCAAAGGTTCTTGACGTTATTGCAAACGGCAATGAGGCGGAAAGAAAAAAGCTTTTCAAAATGCTTAACGAGGTTTACGAGGACGGAACAAACGAGGTTCAGGATATTATCGGAGTAACAATTCTCGGAGAAATGAAAAATGACAAGGATATGATGACAGTTGCCGATAAGTATATGTCGGAGTATATGTCAGGTCCTGTTCACGAAATCAATAAAATCACCGGAAAGAACAACAGCCTTACAAAGAAGCTGAAGAATCCGCCTCCGTACAAGCCTAAGAAAAAGAATAATTTTATGCAGAGTGCTTTGCAGGCTCAAAGCAATAACAGATAAGCTCACAGGTATTTAATTGCTATTTACAAACTAAATTAAGAAGGATTACCAAATGACCGATAATGAAAAGAGGCAGGTAAGATACACAGTGGTAATTCCTGTAATTGCGGCTGTTTTGCTCAGCGTTGTTTTTTGTACCGCCTTGGCAAAGAATTATTATCCCTTTACCAAAGCGGAAATCCGCCTTGCCGATTATCAGGCAGAGGATATTAAACAGCCTACGGATTTTAAAGGCTCATCCGGAGAAACAGTTGACAGGCAGGATATTGCTTCCTGTATCACGGATAATACGGTAATCGGAAATATCTCTGTTGGAAATTCCGAATATCCTGTTATCTATAACGCAAATGAGGTAAATGCCTCAGGTAAATTCAATATAAAAAACGATGTACTGATAGGAGAAACGGGAGCATCCTTTGCTGAAATATATAAAAATGACAGTAATATGGTGAAAATGCTTTCAAAAGGAGATGTGGTTACTGTTACAACATTTTATTCGGTTTATGAGTTTGAGGTTACAAAAACCCTTACTGTTTCAAACAATTCCCGACTTTCCAAATGTGCACAGGGAATAGGAAACGCCCTTGTGCTTTATACGGATAACAGTACATTACCCGGTACAAGTAATGAAAAATTTGTCTGCGTATGTAAGATGATATCAGGCAGTAAGATTACGGGAGGATAATTATGTCACTGAAATCTACAAGAAAAATCCTTTCCGTTATCTTTATATTTATAATTGCGACAGGCGGATGTCTGTTTGCAGGGACAGTAACGCTTAAAGGAACTCTTTGCTCGGAAAGCTATATGCAAAAGCATTTTACATCGGATAGGGTGTTAGAGCAGTGCCAAAGAAATTTTGATAGCAGAATAGAAGCACTGGCGGAAAGAAGCGGTATACCCGTTAGGGCATTTGAGGCAGTAAACAATTTTGATGAAATAAAGTCCGATTCCCCTGTCAGAAGGCTTTTCGGAGGTCACGACACCACCCTCTATACAAAGGATACTGTTGAAAGATTTGAACAGCTTTGTATCGAGTACCTTGACGGAAACTCAATTAAGTATGATAAAGACCTTGTACATAATACTGCCGATAAAGCGGCAAAAATTTACGCCGACTGCTTCGGTTTGAAGAATGCAGAAGGGCTCACAAGCTTTATCAAAAATTTTGACGGGGAATTTCAAAAGCTGTTGTCAATCAGCTTCTTGATGATGATGCTTCCCATTGTTCTTTTGTTTTTACTTTATAAGAAATCCTATGACATTTTCCAAGTGGTTTTTTCAGCATTTACTGCTGAAGGAATTACCTTGATTTTTACGGGAGCGGCAGGACTGCTTTTTAAATGGGGAGAAGCTAATATTTATCCTCAGATATATGCTCAGGCGGCAGGCAATACCATCAAAAGCATATTTGTTATACTTATGCTTGCAGGTGCCGTATTGACAGCCTGCTTTATTTCGGCAAATGTTTCTGTTTGTAAGAAACAGGATAAGAAAAACAGCTATTAATATTTTGAATACTGAAAAAAGACAGCCGTTACGGGCTGTCTTTTTTATGTGGTATATATAATAGTTTTAAATATATATATTATAATACGGAATATCCATATAAGCATAGTTATACCGTAAAATGAATTAAATATGAGAATGTTATAGGATATTTTTATTGTTCGTTAATGAACAATTCACCGAATGAACAAAATATGCATGTTGTGTGTTATTTTTAAAAATTACAAAAATATATCAATATCTTGTATTTTATAAACTGCCAAAATAAAAAAGTTACAAATTGTAAGAAATTTATAAGGCATTTCTAACGATTTTACAAAAAAATGCTTTAACGCATTACACCGTTAAAATTTATAACCACAAGATATAGTATAAACTTCTTTAAAATTGCATATCGAAAAATTGACTATTGTGCACATTACACAAAAAACGACTTGAAAAATTATTGACACCTTATGCACTTGTAACTATAATGTCAATCGCTCGGGGAAATAATAACGGTAATGCAGAAAAACTAAATTCTGCTTGATGAAGAAAAATTTAACACTTCATCAATATTAGGAACAATGTTTCAAAGCTGAAACCCAGGCAATAAAGAGAAATCAGCACAATCTAAACCACGGTTTTGATTACTCTTCATTGCCTAATGTTTCCGAAGAACAAAGGAGATTAAGATATGAACCAATCAGTTGCCGGTGGCTTAAAAGGTGTAAGCCGTGCAGTCATAACGGCAGTAATTGCGTTTGTTGTCATCATTGCAGTTTGTGCTACGACAGCCTTTGCTCAGCTTGCTTCAACATATAATGTTAAGATAAGCGTAGATGACAGCAGCTTTACAATTACAACAAATGAGACGGAACCAGTCAAAATCTTGTCACAAGCGAATGTTTCATTAGAAAATAGTGATAAGCTTGATATTACTGATTTTAAAGCAGGCAAGGGCGGAGAAATCCGTGTTAATAAGCTTAAGACAGTAAACATTGAGTTTTTTGAAACAATCAGAGTATTTCAGGTTTACGCAGATACGGTTGCAGATGCTCTTAAGGAGCTGGGAATCGTATACGGCAGTGCTAAAAATGTAAATCGTTCCTTAACTGACCCTATAGTTGACGGAATGATTATTAAAGTAAATCCGTCAAAAAGCGTTTATGTTAAGGCTGACGGAGAAAAAATCAAGTACCCGCTTGTAAGCGGTACTGTAAAGGACCTTCTTGAAATTGCACACATTACCCTGGGTGAAGACGACTATACTGTTCCTGCCCTTAGTAAAAAGGTTACTTCGGGTATGACTGTAAATGTGTACAGAGTTGAGTATAAGGAACAGACAAAAACAGAGAAGGTTTCCTATAAGACTACAACTAAAAAGGATTCATCTGCCTATCAGGGTATTGAAACAGTAGTTTCAAAGGGCAGTAACGGCAAGGCTGATGTCACATATGAAGTAAAATATGTAAACGGCAAGGCAACAACTAAGAAGGAAATTTCCCGAGAGACTATAAAGAAAGCAAAGAACAAGGTTGTCAAGGTCGGTTCAAAAAAGACATCAGGTAATACAAATGTTAAAGCGAACGGTGTTAAATCCAAGAACGGCTATAAGGTTGGTCAGGTAATTGAGGGCAGATATACTCACTACTGCGCCTGCGGCATATGCGGTTCGGGAACAGGAAGAACTGCCAGCGGTAAGAAGGTAAGCAATGGTATGAAGGACCCTTACTATATCGCTTGTAACTGGCTTCCGCTTGGTTCTGTTGTAAATATTGACGGAACTAATTATACAGTTGTCGACAGAGGTGGTTCAGGTCTTTCAGCAGAGGGAAGAGTTGATATCTTCACTCCCGAAGGTCATAAGGCTTGCTATCGCTACGGCACAGGTAAATGCACCTTGACTATAATCAGAATTGGCTGGTAAAATTAATATGCTATTATCAAACCGAAGGATTTTTGTCTTTCGGTTTGTTTTTTATAACAAGTTTATTGACTTATTTAATAAAACATTGTAAAATGAAATACGTATAATTACTCGGAGGTTTATCATATGGATAATACAGAAAAGACACTTGAACAGTTAGTTGCTCTCTGCAAGGGCAGGGGCTTTGTATATGCAGGCTCGGAAATTTACGGCGGTCTTGCAAACACTTGGGATTACGGTCCCCTTGGCGTTGAGCTGAAAGAAAATATCAAAAAGGCTTGGAGAAAGAAGTTTATTCAGGAGAATCCTTACAATGTAGGTCTTGACAGTGCAATCCTTATGAATCCGCAGACATGGGTTGCTTCAGGTCATTTGGGCGGATTTTCAGATCCTCTTATGGACTGTTGTGAATGTAAAACAAGACACAGAGCTGACCAGCTTATTGAGGACTTTGACGGTACTAATGTTGCAGGCTGGAGCAATGAGGATATGTCTGCATATATTAAAGAGCATAATATTCCGTGTCCTAACTGCGGAGCACATAATTTCACGGATATCCGCCAGTTTAACCTTATGTTCAAAACCTTTCAGGGTGTTACTGAGGACGCTAAGGACGAAATTTATCTCCGTCCCGAAACTGCACAGGGTATTTTTGTAAACTTTGCAAATGTTCAAAGAACATCCAGAAAGAAGATTCCTTTCGGCGTTGCTCAAATCGGTAAGTCCTTCAGAAACGAGATTACACCGGGTAAGTTTATTTTCCGTGTACGTGAATTTGAACAGATGGAGCTTGAATTTTTCTGCAAGCCCGGTACTGACCTTGAGTGGTTTGATTATTGGAGAGGCTTCTGCCGTGACTGGCTCTATTCTCTTGGCATCAGCGAGGAAAATCTTCGCCTCCGTGACCATGACCCTGAGGAGCTTTGCTTCTATTCAAAGGCTACAACAGACTTTGAGTATAAATTCCCCTTTGGCTGGGGCGAGCTTTGGGGCGTTGCCGACAGAACAGACTACGACCTTACACAGCATATCAAAACAAGCGGTAAAAATCTCGAGTATTTTGACCAAACCACAGGGGAAAAATACGTTCCTTATGTAATTGAGCCTTCCTTGGGTGTTGAAAGACTTTTTCTTGCTGTACTTACAGAGGCTTATGACGAGGAAATGATTGACGAAGAAAAGAACGATAAGAGAATTGTTATGCATTTCCATCCTGTTCTTGCTCCGTTTAAGGCTGCTGTTCTTCCGCTTTCAAAGAAGCTCAGTGAGCAGGCGGGTGAGGTTTTCTCAATGCTGTCAAAGAAGTTCAATGTTGATTTTGATGACGCAGGCTCAATCGGTAAAAGATATCGCCGTCAGGATGAAATCGGCACTCCTTACTGTATCACATATGATTTCGACTCGGTTGAGGACAATTGCGTAACAGTCCGTGACAGAGATACAATGGAGCAGGTTAGACTTCCTATTGATGAGCTTGTTGCATTTGTTGAGAGTAAGCTGGAATTTTAGCTTATTAAAAATTCAGCGCTCTAATAATTTGAAAAGAGTGAATTATTATGAATAATATTAACAGAGTTCTTGTGAAATCTCAGGCTAAAAAGCTGATTAGAGACAGAGTATTTGTTTTGTTTATCGTAAGTGCTGTGGCGCTTATGCTGACAAACGGCTTTTCTGTATATATGGGAATAAGAGATAGCTATAATGATATAAAAAGCAGAAATAATTACAGCTATGACGATGGCAATAGCTTAAATGACTATAACGATTACTACGATTATTTCGGCCAGTTTTCCGACGGTGACGGTACTCAAAACAGCGCTGACAATCCTTTAGAGAATTTCGGTAAAAATACTCCTCAGGGCTATACACCAGAAATCGCAGGAGTAGCAGCAACCATCATAGATACTGACAACGGCGAAGGAATATACTCAATTAGTGCCTTGATTAGCGTTATTTTCTCACCGCTTTTTGTTACTCTTTGCGGATTTTACGTTATGTTTATAAGGAAAAATCCGGAGGAGGAGCTTAAGCTGGGTGCAGAGCTTAAAAATCTTTTGAATAAATCCTATGATAAATCATTCCTAAGAAAGCTTCTTATTTACATTCTCAGAAACCTGTTTATTATTCTTTGGAGCATTCTCTTTATAATTCCAGGTATAGTTTATAGCTACAGCTCATATTTTGCTTTCCAGCTTATGAATGACTATCCGAATCTTAAGCCTACAGAGGCGCTTAAGCTTTCAAAGAAGATTGTTAAAGGAAACAGGTCGGAGCTTTTCTGGCTTGACGTAAGCTTTATTCCTTGGTTCCTGCTTTGTGCAATTACCTGCGGAATAGCATCTATCTACGTAATTCCTTATTACTATACCACTCAGGCACTTTATTATGAGAATTTCCGTATGAGAGCACTTGCAGAAGGAAGAGTAAACGAGGATGATTTTCTTTCCGACGAGGAGCGTATTAGAAAATATGCTTCTGCAAACACTCAAGGAAATTACTATAACCCGAATATGGGCGGACAGTATAATTCATCAGCAGGACAGAATTATTACACACAGCAGGGCGATAATCAGCAAGGCTATTATTATCAGCCGAATCAGACTGAGCCCGAAGCAGAAAATCCACAGAATGTGAATTATTCATATGCTGAGCCTCAGGGCGACGGAGTGTCCGGCGAATATGTCAATGAGGAGTCTTGCGGCGATGATAATGCAGATTATTATACGCCGAATGAGCAGGACAAAAACAGCGAAAATCAGTAAAATAAAATGAGCAAAACAGACCGTTTTTATATACGGTCTGTTTTTTTGTAAATAATGTACAAAACTAAGATGACAAGTTTGTTAAACATTACTGAACACTATTTATTGAAAATGTCGTCTTAATGAAGTATAATTAAATTAATAGTATAATCAAAAATAACAAATTGTATAATTATTTCATATTGTTTTGTGAAAAATAATTAGGAGCGTTTTTTATGAAGAAGAAAAGTAAAAAATTGATAAGTATACTTCTTTCCGTTCTTATTGCGTTTACGGGAAGTCTGCCTGCCTTCAGTGCATTTGCAGGCGACGGTGTAGAGGGCTATTATCCTTTGGAGATTTTCTACAAGGACACGGATACTATCGTGCCTAAATATATTGATGACACGGTTCCCGATGATGAAAAGCAGACCTATGTTGAATATATGCACGAGGGTGAAAAGCTTAATCTTACGTATAAGCTTATTGATTCTTCCATGCCCGATAACGGATATATCAAATGGTACAGCGAAACTCCTACCCTTGTTGATGTTGACCAGAACGGTGTAGTTAAAGCATTTGACTCATCAAAGGGCGCAGTTGTTCAGACCTGGATTGATAATGAGGTAAAGACTATTCCTCTTGTAGGAAGCCTCATTGCATCTGTTCTTGAAAAAGCACTATTCAATGAATATGTAGACCTTGACTCAATGGATACAGAGGAGATTATTGATATAGTTGAGGCGGCATTTGGATCGGATTCTCCTATTGCAGGCTGGATAGATTCATATGAAGGTGAGCTTATTGATTCACTGCGTTACTATCTCGATAATATCAATTCAAATATTCACTGTCAGCTTTATTCTTCAGACGGAACACTTCTTGACGACGACTATGTTAATATTTGCGTTCTTAAGAGCGAGGAATGGTATGCAAATTTCCTTCCAAACGGAACTCATATTACAAATAAATCGCAGATTAACACTACTGTTGCGGTAGGATCAACTGCACAGCTTTATGCTGTTACAACACCATTAAGACTTCATTACGGTGTTGTATATTCTGTAAAGAGTACATCTGTATTTGATCAGGGTAAGGTTGTTGCTACCGTAAATGACAGCGGTCTTGTAACCTTTAAAAATACCGGTACGGTAACCATTATGGTTTCTCCGGATACAGAGGAAATCATTCAAGGCATATTAAAGCTTGTAAATTATTTCTATGAGCTTGAAAATACAGGAACAATAAATACCGATAAGCTTGCAGGAATACTTATTGATTATGTCGGAATTGATATGAACAGAACAGTTCTTGCAGGTCTTCTCGATTTATGCTTTGCAATTAAGGATATTGCAGGTGACGTTGCCGACCCTGTTCAGCTTACTGCAACAGCAGTTGAAATAATAGGAAATCTTGTTCTTCAGTTTGTATATAATGACACAATAACATTTACCGTTGTTGAAGCAAAGCCTATTGAGGATTTCAAAATCAGCGGCGCCAACAAAGTAAGAGAGGGCTCACAGATTCAGCTTGAAATTACTGATGTTGTACCTTCCGTAGGTGATACAAGTGATATTACCTGGAGGTCATCAAATCCCGAAATAGCAAGTGTTGACCCGGAAACAGGAATTGTAACAGGTCGTGACGCAGGTGGTTCACTCGGTAATCTGTCATCACAGAAATGTACGATTTACGCTGTTTCAGCGGCAAATAATGTTGAAAAATCCTACGATATAACCGTCACGGGTAAAACAGGTAAGTACCTGTCTGATGTTGAAATAGTGGGACCAAGCACTGTTGAAATGAATCAGGAAGCCGACTATTCCTATACCATTTATCCCCAGAGAGTTGCCGAGTCCGACAATTTGTATATCACTTGGGGTATCGTCAACGGCGAGGATGAGGACGGAAACCCGATATATCTTTGGGCAGATGCCGAAAATCCTGCTACCGACGGTATAGGTACAATAACCTCGTCAGGTCACTATACGGCAACCAACGGAGGATACTGCACAATAGCAATTAAAGCACAGACCGGATATTATATCTCCGACGGAAGCTTTTATGAAATTTCTTCCTTCACAAGAACCTTTGAGGTTAAAAACGGTGTTCCTATTGACAAAATAGAGATAGCGGCAACAGGTGCAACGTCAAACGGCACTCTCAATAAAGTTAATACAGTTACAATAAACGGACAGGATTATACCTATGCCACCGTTCATAAGGGCGTAGGAGAGGCATATTATCTAAACGGCGGTATCTTTACAGCCTCAATTTACCCGTCAAATGCTACAAATCAGAATATCACGTGGGTGGTTGATAACGGCTATTACAGCACTGAAATCAGCGACGATACCCATACTGCAACAGTAGAGCAAAAGGCTAACCACGAGGTTGCCGATACCTTTAATATTTATGCCGTTTCCGAGGACGGAGAGGTTGTTTCAAATACAATTACCTTCTGCGTTACAAGAAACTATGCTACAAGCAATACAATTAACGAGGATAAAATAGAGGTTACAAGAGGATATCAGACTGATGCAACTCATACAATGGGCTTTGACGGTAGCTGGACAGGAACAGCCTATGCCTGCTACAAGTGTAACTGGTATTCAAGCGACGAATCTATCTTTACTGTAAAGACTAAGACTAACGATAACAGAGATGCAACTGTTACAGGTGTTGATGTAGGTACTGCAACTCTTTACTGCGTATCTGCCGACGGTGGTATTGTTGATACAGTTGAGGTGACCGTATATCCCGATAAAACATATTTGAGAAATATTGTTAATCTCTGCGATAAAACAGTTATTAAGCGTACAAGCGAAAACAGAACACAGTACAATCAGTATATGAGAAAGCTTGACCTTGCTTATACTGTTCTTTACGATCAGCCTATGGCTTCTCAGACCACCTGTGATACATATGCTAAAGAATTGCTGTTTGCTTTCTATAGGCTGGGTGGTTTTGTGGGAATTGCAGGAATTGACATTCTCGGTACTAATAAGACCCAGCTTTCAAGCGACTATATTACTGTAAAGGTAGGCTCTACTGCTTACTATAATAAACAGAGCTATGACCTTGATTATAAGGTTATTCCGTCAAACGCAATGTACAGCGAAATTGAGTGGACATCTTCAAATGATTCCATAAAGGTTGACAAGAACGGAAAATGCCAGCCTACATCAAATGACCCCTGCTCTGCAGTAATCACCTGCACGATTAAGGACTATATGGGTACGGAAACGTCAGACAGCATATACATTGCCTTTGCCCGTACTCCGGTAACAGGATTAACCCTTGATACAGATAGCATCTACGGCGGAAAAATCGGCGAAACCCAAACTCTTAAGGCTACGGTTTATCCTAAGCCGGTTGGTGTTGTGGGCGGTGCAAGCTGTACAGATGTATACTGGTATTCCGACAATGAGGAAATTGCAACTGTTGACCAAAACGGTGTTGTAACCTTTGTCGAGGGCGGCGACTGTACCGTTTACTGTACAACATATGACGGCGGCTTTACTGCACAGTGTGCCGTAAATGTTGTAACAAATTATACAAAGCTCAGTCTTCTTGTTCAGCAGTATAATGACCTTTCACTTAATGAGATAAATTATTATCCCGATACTTGGGAATATTTCCAGGCAACAATGAGTGAAGCTCAGGCCATGATAGCCAAGGGCGGATATTCGCAAAATGAAGTTGACGCAATGTATACTAAGCTTGAGAATTCCTACAAGTCTTTGAAGAAATATAATTATATTCAGAGAGTAGAGCTTTACCTCGACGGTGAGCCTACAAAGGAATTTTATCAGTATGATTTAAGCTATCTTAAAGAGGGTATCAGCTATAAGAATGCTGTTCTTGACCTTAATGTAAGACTTTATCCGAATAACGGTTCATATGAATCTGTTAAATGGGAATCATCAACTACAGATATTTCAGTAACAACAGACGGTAAGTGTTCACCGACTATTAACGCAAGCTGCTACGGAATGATAACCTGTACTGTTACAGACCATTTCGGAAATTCCTTCAGCGATTCCGTTTGGGTATCCTTCTCCCGTTATCCCGTAACATCACTTGAGCTTTCGGAAAATAATATCTCCGGTGAAATCGGCGAAACACATCAGCTTACCTGTACCGTATATCCTACAGGTACATCCCTTACACATATCGGTGCCGCAAGCATTCAGGATTACTTCTGGGAGTCAGATAACTTAGATATCGCAACAGTTGACCAAAACGGTCTTGTAACCTTTGTAAGTGCAGGCGCAACAATAGTTCGTGCCGTATCCTATGATGCAGGTATATATGCAGAATGTACCGTATCCTCAATGGGCGACAGAACTGCTCTCCTGCAGGCACTTGAGGATTACAAGGATGTTGATTATAAAAACTACGAATACGATTACGGTATGGCGTTCAAGTCTGCATATGATGCAGCCAACGTGGCAATGACTGATAATACTTTAAGTCAGGCAGAGATTGATACAGCGGCTAATAATCTTGTAAATGCATACCAGACTATGATACAGCATCCGTTTACTCTTGCCCAAACAGTTGCCGTTTCATATACAACCTATAAGAGACCGTTGGCAGGCTCTGCTTCACAGGTTGCAAGCGGTACAATAGGCACAAGCGATTCGCTTTCGGTTAATCTTTCATCTTCATATTCTAATTATAACAACTATAACGATGTAACTCTTTCTCCTTCTCCGAATACTTCGGACGCTATGTATAAGTCAGTAAGCTGGAGTGTGACTGAGTCAAAGGATATGAGTACTTCAACAAGCGGTGACACAATTAAGCTTACACCTAATGAAAAGTCATCCGGTGCTTGGGCAAGGCTGACAGTTACTCTTACAGATAAGTACGACAGGACAGTTTCAAGAAGCATTGCATTAGTAATGTCAGACAAAACCTGCACAGGCTTTGACATCAGCGAATCTTCAAAGATTCTTCTTGCAACTGCATCACCTTATCAGCTTACATACAGCTTATCGGGAAGCGGAGAATTTACTAATGTAATTTGGAGCTCATCAAATGAGAGCGTTGCAACTGTTGATGCAAACGGTGCTGTTACTCCTGTTGAAAAGGGTACTGCTACTATAACAGGTAAGACCCTTGACGGCGGTTATACAGATACTATTTCAATTGAGGTTCAGACTGACTTCAGCTCTCTTGCTTCAAAGCAGACTGAGTATTACAATCTCATTCAGTCAGTTAAGGATTCACATACTTATACAGAGGAAAGCCTTGATGTTCTCAGCTCCTGTGTAGCGGAGGCTCAGACTATGGTTAATGAGGGCAAGGTTACTCAGGCTGAGGCTGACGCTATGGAGCAAAGGCTTGTTGACGCATATAATTCACTTGTGCTTTATATCGCAACTGAGGGCGTTAGCGTTGGCTATGAAGCAAATGCAAAGGTTTCTACCGTAAAAGACGGCTTTATCCGTTATACCGATTCACTTTTGAGTAACAGAACTGTTAGTCTTGTTCCGAATGTAGTTCCGGAAAATTCAATTTATACATCTGTAAAATGGGAGTCATCAAATCCGGATATTACAGTTGATGAAAATGGTATTCTTACTAATACAAAGAGCACTGCAGGAGTTACAAAGGTAACCTGTACAGTAGAAAATGTGAGGGGAGAAAGCTTTACTGCTTCTGCTTATGTTTCATTCGTAAGATACGGCACAACAGGTATCAGCTTCAGCGACGAAAAGGTGTTCGGAGCTCCCGCACAAACAGTTACTCTTTCTCCGACAATCAAGAATTCTAATAATTCATCATTGTCAACGGCCATTGTTACAGATTGCATTTATGAATCTGATAATACGGATGTAGCAACAGTTGATAATTATGGTTTAGTTACCTTTATTTCACAGGGTAGTGCAACAATTACCGCAACAACCCTTGACGGCGGTTATACAGCAACTATTACTGCTTACACAACTTGGGATACAACTGCCCTTAAAGCCGCAATAGATACTGCTTCATCAATTACATATACCGATTATGCTTATGATTATGGTATGGCATTTAAAGCTGCATATGATGATGCTTTAACAGTATATAACAATGTCTATGCAACACAGGATGAGATTGATTCCGCCTGCACGATATTGACTGAGGCTATGTCTAATCTTGACGGTCATGACTTTATCACTCCTGAAATCACTCTTATGCAGGGCGAGGATGTTCTTGAGAACGAAGGCTTTGTTCAGGCTGATACTGATTCAGGCACAGCAGTTCTTGATGTTATACTCAATGACGGTGCAATGTATAAGTCAGTACAAATCAGTACAACAAATAAGAGCGGTGTTGAAACAGAGGCAGTAGGAAGCAGTCTTATCATCACAAAGACTGCTGACACAGGCAGTCTTACAGTTAAGGTTAGCGTTACCGACGATTATGACAGAGTAACGACTAAGAGTTATACCTTGTCTGTAATTGATAGATTTGTACCTGTAACTTCACTTTCTCTTACTGCTAATAATACAGTTATCAGTAGCTCATCATTTACATACTCCTGCGGCGGAAGCAACAGTAACCTCAATTTGACAATGGGTTATGTTCCTACACCGTCAAACGCTAATTCAATTAAATCTGTAAGCTATACATCTTCTGCAACATCATATGTAACCATCAGCAGCAGCGGTGTAATCTCGCTTACAACAGCAGGAAAGATTCGTTCAACTAATGAAACGACTATAACCTGTACTGTAACAAATGCAGACGGAACAACAGCTTCTGCTTCTGTTGATTTGACTATTACAAGAGCGTAAGGAGGCTGAATTATGAAAAATTTTTCCAAAAAGCTTTCATCAGCTCTTCTTGCTCTTGTGCTTGCGTTAGGTTCATTCACAGGAATTGTTGCATATGCCGATGATTTAGTGGCGATTAATGAAACGAATTTTCCCGATGCCACATTTCGCCGCGTAATTTCAGAAAATTACGATGACAACGGCGACGGATATCTTAGTACTGATGAAAGAAACGTAACGTATATGTCTGTTACAGGTATGATTGACGAGGAGACAGAGTCAATAAAGGATTTAAAGGGAATTGAGAATTTCCCAAATCTTCAGATTCTCCGTTGCGGCGGTATCGGACTTGAAAAGCTTGATATAATGGTTTTGCTTAAGCTGACATCTCTTTCCTGTCAGGGTAATAATCTTACGGAGCTTTCTCTTGAATTTAATCCTATGCTTGAGCTTCTTAACTGCTCTGACAATAGCTTGACAAGTATGTCATTTTCCGGAAATGTTCAGCTGAAAATGCTTCATTGCTATGCTAACAGCCTTTCTGAAATTGATGTTACACAGCTTATTAATCTTGAGGATTTCAGATGTGACCAGAATAATATCAAATCTCTTAATCTTACAAAGAACACTAATTTGACAACACTTAACTGCTCCCAAAATATGCTGACCTCTCTTGATTTGAGCAAAAACACCTTGCTTGGAGAGGTTACCGATTATATGATAGGTGAGCAGAACATAACTCTTTCTGCGGAAATTCAGGATAACGCTATTGTTGTTAATTTTCCTAACAGCGGTCTTAATGCAGATAATTTTGTTTCCTGCTCCCTTGACGTTTATGAAGACGGCTCAGGCTTTGATTACAGTAAATTTACAGCGTATGACGTTTCCGAAATAGCAAACGGTATTGATTATACCTGCTATCCGCTTCTTGAAACAAGTGAAAATATGGGCGTTCATATTGATGTAACGAGAGATTTTTATCAGGTTAATTTCTACACCTCCGATGATTTGTCCGAAAGGGTAGGAAAGAGTCTTGTTTCCTCAGGAGGAACGGCAACTGCGCCTGAGCTCACTGAATTTCCTCAGTGCAAGGCACTTGACAGCTGGAGCGAAAGTCTTGAAAATGTAACGGCTGATATGAGCGTATATCCCGTATGGCGAGATAATCACACTTATGCGATAACTGCATTTGACGGTGATATTGTAACTGTTTCCTGCAGTGTATGTTCTAATAGCTATACAGTAAGCTTTAAAACATTAATCAATGCTAAAGCGGGCGACAGTAATTATGATTCAGTTGTTGATGTGACAGGCGACGGTCATATTAATGCTAAGGATTATGCAAAGCTTAGCAAAATGTTTTAATAATAAAAAAGCTGTCCGTATCGTATGATATGGGCAGTTTTTATTCTGATTTGAAAAAAATAAAAGAACGAAGCTTTTCCGTCATCTGACAGTAAAGAACGTTCGGGATAATTTTTGTATTTCAGGTGTATTACTCTGCAAATGAGGAGTATTTTACGGAATTTTGCATATCTTCGTCCTGTGCTGATGTAATGCATGCGTAGCCCGATACTGCTAAAAATGAGCAGACAATGATTACTGCAAGCACCATCACCGATATATCCTTAACTTTTTCTTTCATAGTAAATCTCCTTTCTTTATTTGCCTATATGCTATCATAGGTATATTAAGATTGAACGGGATGTAATGTTAAATAGCGGTTAAAGTTTTGTAATATAAATTAGGGTTTGTCAAATTGTGTCTTTTTCCGTTATGCTGCGTTATTCACTGTTCGCAGTACCTTTGTACAGCTTCACAGTGAAAGCCTTGCCTAACGAAAAAATCCACTAATTTTACCTGTCTAAAGAAAATAGACTTTTGTAGGGGCAGGTCTCTGTGCCTGCCCGAAAATTTGATTTTGCGGGAGGGGATGGAACCCCTCCCCTACAAAATATCAAGGACGTTCCTGTAAAAATATAGGGGACGGGTTGCCCGTCCCGATTAATACGGACAGGAAAACCCTGTCCCTACGGTGTATCAATAACATTATTTATTTCGATAAATACTAATTTACGGCGAGGCGGTAAAATGACTTTACAGGAAATTATTGATTCAAGTAAAAATATTGTGTTTTTCGGCGGTGCAGGTGTTTCAACCGAAAGCGGAATACCTGATTTTCGTTCTGTTGACGGACTTTATAACCAAAGGTACGATTACCCTCCGGAAGAAATTTTATCTCATACATTTTTTGAAAATCATACCGAGGAGTTTTTTGATTTTTACAGGGATAAAATGCTTTGTCTTGAGGCAAAGCCAAATTCTGCCCATTTAAAGCTTGCAGAATTAGAAAGCAGGGGCAAGCTGTCGGCGGTGATAACTCAGAATATTGACGGACTTCATCAAAAGGCAGGCAGTAAAAATGTGTATGAGCTTCACGGCTCCGTGCTGCGAAATTACTGTACACGCTGTCATAAGTATTTTGATGCGGAATATATATTGAATTCAAAGGGCGTACCAAAATGTGATGACTGCGGCGGTATTATAAAGCCTGACGTAGTCCTTTATGAAGAGGGACTTGATAACAGTACGGTAAACGGTGCAGTAAATGCTATTATGAATGCGGATTGCCTTATTGTTGCAGGTACAAGCCTGACGGTTTATCCTGCGGCAGGATTTATAAGATATTTCAGCGGTGATTATTTCGTGCTGATAAACCGTGATGCTACGCCTATGGATAACAGTGCCGACCTTGTTATACATGAAAAGGTGGGTCAGGTTCTTTCAAAAATAAAGGTCTAAAAATTTATAAACAGAGAGGGAGATTGTTTATGAAAAGGATTATTTGTGCCGTTATTGCGGCGGCTGCTGTTTTAAGTATTGCTTTAATTTGCGGCTGTTCTAAGAAAGAGGACAGCGGACTTGAAAATAAAAAATATGATTTGTCGTTGCCTGTACTAAATGAAAACGGTTGGTATCTCGTTTTTGAGGATGATTTTGAGGGCGATGCCTTAAATCAAAATATAAAATTCGGAGAAAGATATACAGGAAACAGAGAAATCTGGACAACATCACCCCACGCAATACGCTATCAAAGCGACGACGAAAAAAAGCCGGAGCAGGCTTGCTGGTGGTGTCCCGAAATGGTAGAGGTCAAGGACTCAAATGTTATAATCCATTCAAGATATGACGAAAACCATACAGACGATGGTGTGTGTCCTAAAAAAGGCAGATTTACAGGCGGAATAGAAACACGTAAAATTTCCGGCGACAACAATAACAATAAGGGAACAGACGATGAAATGCTGTTTTCTCAGGCGTTCGGTTATTTTGAGTGCCGTGTGATGCTTCCCGATTCCGACGGAATGTGGTCTGCCTTTTGGCTTCAGTCATCAAATCAGAGAAAAATCGGCAACGCAGGTGAGGATGGAACGGAAATTGACGTTTTTGAAAGTGCCTTTCGCAGAAGTAAGGAATCGAAAATGGGGCATGCTCTTTTATGGGACGGCTATTCAAAGCACTGTAAGGTTGAAGATTTCATTACTCCCCTTGAGCAAAATCTTTATGACGGCTACCATACCTTTGCTCTTAAATGGACACCTGAGTATTATGTGTTCTATATTGACGGCAAGCCCACTTGGGCAACAGAGGGCGGTAAGGTTTCAAAGGTTAAGGAGTTTTTGAGATTTACCGTTGAGATTGACTGCGGTGACGGCTACGGACCTCACGGTCAGAAAATCGGTCAGTTCAGTACCGATAATAAAGAAAATAAGGATTTTAAAATTGATTACATAAAAGTATGGCAGAATGAAAATTACGAGCAGTACATCAAATCAGACGACTACTTCAAGGGTAAGCTTGATTTAGGATAATATAAGGTAATGGTAAAAATGATTTCAAATGACAGACTTGACTTGTATACATCAATTGTTCCAAATGAACGTCAGCTTAAAATTCAGGAATTGAAATTTTATGCCTTTGTGCATTATTCTGTAAATACCTTTACAAACAGGGAATGGGGAACGGGTAAAGAGTCACCGAAGGTTTTTAACCCAAAAAATCAAAATACAGATGAATGGTGCAAAGCAATTAAATCGGCAGGGATGAAGGGCGTGGTACTTACCTGTAAGCATCATGACGGCTTTTGCCTTTGGCAGACAAAGACAACGGAGCATTGTATACGTAACAGTCCTTATAAAAACGGGAAGGGTGACGTTGTCCGTGAATTATCGGATTCCTGCAGAAAGTACGGATTGAAATTCGGCGTTTATCTTTCTCCTTGGGACAGAAATTGCCCTCTTTACGGCACACCTGAGTATAATGATTTTTATATAGAGCAGCTTACAGAATTACTTACAAATTACGGTGAGATATTTATGCTATGGCTTGACGGTGCCTGTGGCTCTGACGCTGACGGAAAGCCTAAGCAGGATTATGATTTTCAGCGCATTTGGTCAACTGCTTTAAGACTTCAGCCGAATATTGTAATGTCAGGCTGTGCACCTGATGTCAGGTGGGTAGGAAATGAAAGCGGAAAAGCAAGAAAAAGCGAATGGAATGTTGTTCCTAAATTTCAGTGTGAGCTTCAGAACTTTGCTGTAAACTGTCAAACAGACGATAATATGAAAAAATTTCAAAAACGCTGTCAGGATGTTATAATTGAGGATATTGGCTCAAGAGAATTTCTTGAAAATTACGATTCGTTTATGTGGTATCCTGCAGAGGTCGATGTGTCGATAAGGCTTGGTTGGTATTATCATCCGCTACAGGCTTTAACGCTTAAGTCACTTCACCGACTTATGAGTATTTATTACGGCTCTGTGGGAAGTAATTGCCTGCTGATTTTGAATATACCTCCCAACAGAAACGGTCAGCTTTCAAAAAGAGATGTTCGCCGTTTAAAGCAAATAGGCGATTGGTTGAAAATCGAGGATGAATGTGTTATTGAAAGCAGTTATACCCTGTCAGATGACGGTATGGTTGCGAATATTTCGTTCGAAAAGCAGTCGGTAGACCGTATTCGCTTCTGTGAGGATACAACAAAATCACAGCGTATAGAAGAGTTTAAAATTTACGCAAACGGAGAATGTATATATAAAGGAACAGTTGTGGGCTTTTCAAAAATTGCAATATTTGATAAAAGCGTTGTTACCGACAGGCTTCAGCTTGTAGTTGAGCAAAGCAGAAAAACGCCGTATATCAAAACCATTGAGGTTTGCAAAACAGGTGCATACAGACCGTAAGGAGTTTAGATAAAAAAGAAGAAAAAGGTTATTTCAATTATTATAACAGCTTAAACGAATCGTTATGGAATCTTTTGTATTACGGATTGTTAATTGTACTTATGCCAATCAGACCTGCTTTACCCTAAGCTTAAGATAAAAGAAAAATCAGTAATGATTAAATATAATAATTAATGTTTACAAAATTAAGAATTGTGATATAATGGAAACAAAAAACGAAAGGTTTTGTTTCCGTTGAGAGAAAAAATAATAGATACAGCAATAGAAAGCCTCCGAACCGAGGGACTTAAGTTTTCTGTTGATACTATCGCTTCAAAGCTAAAAATATCCAAAAAAACAATATACAAGCTTTTTCCAAGCAAGGAAGCACTGGCTTATGCAATTTACGAGGAATATTACAGCCGTGCTTTAGCAAATGTTAAAAAAATCGAAAATGAAGGAAATAATACAGAAATCCGCCTGCTTTTGATATATCAGGATGCATCACATATGATTCGCAGTGAAATATTTAATAAGTATAAGCTGAATGACAGCATTTATTCCGTTGTTATGAGATTGCAAAATGATTTATGGTCAAAAATATTTTCAGTAATTGCTCCGTCAAAATCTCAAACGGAAGAAAAGGTACTGAGGTCAATTATCGAGGGCGCCTTTGAAAAAGCGGCAGATTACAATGCGCCTACGGATATTATAGTAGAAAAGCTGGTGAATATATTATGATTATTTCTGTATTAAGAATTTTTGCACTTATTTGTACGGCAGTCATATGCGGCAAGCTTTCCGCAAAGCTGAAGCTTCCGGCAATATTGGGATGGCTTGTTGCAGGCATTGTGTTCGGGCCGTATTTAGCCGGTGTCGTTACAACGGAAATTACTGATGCAATGTGGTATAAGATTGCAATTAAATTTTTTGAGGCAATAGCCGGTGTTATGATTGGCAGAGAGATTATACTGAAAAAGCTTGCATCATCAGGAAAGCAGATTATCGGTATAACCGTTATTCAGTCCATAGGAACATTTTTGTTTGTAAGCTTGGTTTTTGCAATTGTATTGTCAATATCGGGATTGCCCTTATACCTTTCGTTTATATTCGGCGGCATTGCTCTTGCGACAGCACCTGCTCCTGCTTTGTCTATAGTAAATGAGTACCATACACGTGGACCTGTTACAAATACGCTGATACCCCTTGCAGCGATTGATGATGTAATCGGTGTGATTGTTTTTTTTACCGTAATTTCTATTGTAGAGGGCTTTGGCGGTGAAGCACATACATCGTTTCTTTCGGTTATCGGCATAGTAATTATTCCGTTTATAATAGGAATTATCAATGGTGCGCTTTCATCTCTGATTATCAAAAAATTTAAGAAAAAGACTATTTGCTTTATTGTATTTATTGTATTTTTGATGCTATCGGCAGTGGTTGGACTTGTGATAGATTTAAAGGTTTATCATTCCTTCAGCCTTAATTATCTGCTGATTGGTATGGCATACAGTGCAACAGTTGTTAATATGATACCCGAGGATAAAACAAAAAATATTTTGTCAATGTATAACCCTTTGCTTAATTTATCGTTAGTTGTAGTTATTGCAAATCTCGGTATGCCTCTTGATTACAGGCTTATTGCAGGTGCCGGTGTGTTTACGGCTACGTATATAATTTCCCGTGCAATCGGAAAAATCGGCGGTGCATTCCTCGGCGGAAAAATAACAATGGCAAAGCCCACCGTTACCAAGTATCTCGGCCTGACGCTTTTGCCTCATTCGGGTGTTTCCCTTGTATTTACGGGAATAGCCGTTACAACCTTAAACAGAATAGATCCTTCCTCGGCTTCTGTTATATCAGGCACCATTGTGGCGGCGGCCATTATCAATGAAATAATAGCAGTTTTGATTGCAAAATATGCCTTTAAATGGGCAGGGGAAATACCGGATTGATTTTTGATGATTTCGGATTATTACCGTTACCATAGGAGAACAAAAATGACTGATAAACAAAAAAACCTGAAAGCAGTAAAAATCTGTATTTGCATATTGCTTGTAATTATTTTAGTTGTTGCAGGTGTTCTGTTCTTTCCGCTAACAGGCGAAAAGCATACGCAGATATGGAGTGCAGGGGACGAATTTGATATTTCAAAAATTCAAACTGTTTCAAAGGACCGTGAGGATTTCAAAATCTTAATGTTCACGGATACACAGCTTTGGTCTGACCTATCCGAAAATAAAAAATGCTACGAGCAAATGGACGCTCTTGTTGAAAAAATACAGCCTGATTTAATTGTTTTGCCGGGCGATAACCTTTCCGCCCTTGCAAGCAGGTTTTCCATAAATAATTTTATTAAGCATATGGATAGCTATAAAATTCCCTGGGCACCTGTTTTCGGCAATCATGACAGCGAAATTCCCACCACAAGCCGTAACTGGCAGGCGGATAAGTATATGAAATCAGAATACTGCCTTATGGAAAAAGGTCCTTCAAATCTCTATGGGTGCGGTAATTATGTTATCAACATAACGGAAAACGGAGAGCCTGTTTATTCACTTTTTCTTTTTGACAACGGTGAATATATCAAATACGACAACGGCGAATCAAAAGAGATTTATATGGGCTACGAGCAGATTGCCTGGTATGAATGGAATATCAAGGGTATTGAAAAATCAGCAGGCAGAACTGTTCCGTCAATGACATTTTCTCATTTTGCACAGCCCGAATTCAGAGAGGCTGTGGAAAAATACGGTATTGCAAAGGATGACGGCAGTTATACAATACCCGAAGAATATGGATTCGGCAAATGTACTTATTTACCCGGTGTATCTCCTGTTAATTCGGGATTTATTGAAAAGTGCAAGGAGCTTGGTTCAACAAAATATGTTTTCTGCGGTCACGACCACGAAAACAACGCAAGCATAACCTATGACGGAATTACATATACCTACGGACTTAAAACAGGTCCGTCGCCTGTTCCGTGGAATTATGCAGAGGAAACAGGCGGAACTCTCATTACGATAAACGGACAGGGAGAAAATCAAAAATTAAATATAGAAAATATTATAATTAACTGACGGGCAGTATTAGATTTTTATTTGCAATTTCTGTAAGGAGTAATATATGAATTTTAAATCACCGTATATCTTGGATAGCAATGGCATAAAGGTGCCTGCTGATTTTAAAATCAGTGATAATAATGGCGTATATAAATTTTCTTTCTCAGTAAATAATAGTGCAAAATTAAAAGAGGCTGTGTTGTTCAGCGGTGAGCACGGCTTTGGGCTTAACCTACCGTTCTACGGCGACGGCTATCAAAAGCTTACACAGTACAGGGGTACGGTTGAAAGCTTTGATACCTTTGCAGGCTTTACCGATAAGGACCATTATAAGATGCCCCAAACCGACGGATATAAAACAGTCTATAATTATGCCCTAATCGGCTCGGGTAAAAATACCGTTTTAATCGGTGCGTCAAGCTGTAACCGTTTTCGTACCGAAATCCGTGTAAACGGCAAGGAAATGCAGATTGTACAATGCTTTGAAAATTTACAGTTTAATGCAGGCGAAGAAATCGCCCTTGAGGATATGGTTATTCTTACGGGTGAAAGAAATGAAATTCTTGATAAATTTGCAGAGATAATAGCAAAAAATCATCCTGTTAAAAAATACTGTGAAATGCCTGTAGGCTGGTGCTCCTGGTATTGTATCGGCCCCGATATTTCCGAAAAGGATATTTTTGATAATTTAAAGGTTATCAAGGAAAAAACACCCGAGCTTAAATACATACAGATTGACGATGGCTTTCAACCCTATATGGGTGACTGGCTTGAAACAAGTGATAAATTTGACCGTCCTATGAAGGATATATGCAATGATATAAGAAAAGCAGGCTTTGAGCCTGCAATATGGCTTGCACCCTTTATAGCGTCACAAAAAAGCAGACTTTTAAAGGAGCATCCCGATTACTTTGTTAAGGACGAAAACGGTAATCCTCTTTGCTGTGAAGGTGTCACATTCAGAGGCTGGCGTGACGCTCCTTGGTATATGCTTGACGGTACAAATCCCGATACACAAAAATTTATTTATGATACGGTTCGTGAAATATATCAAAGCTGGGGAGTAAAATATTTTAAGCTTGACGCAAATGTGTGGGGTGCCTTACCCTTCGGTGTGCGTTATGACAAAAACGCAACCTCGGTTGAGGCATACCGAAGGGGTATGGAAGCAATTTTTGACGCAACAGAAAACAACGCCTTTATCCTGGGCTGTAACGCTCCTATGTGGCCGTCGCTGGGCTTGGTTACGGGAATGCGTGTAACAAATGATGTTATAAGAAATGTAAGGCATATGGCAAATCTGTCCGAGCAATGCTTCAGCCGTAACTGGATGCACAAAAGGCTATGGATAAACGATCCTGACTGCTTGATTATGACTGATACATCCTCCTCTGTTATGGACCCTGCGGGAATTGTAAATAAAAGTCCTGCAAAGAAGAAATTTTACAAGCTTAACAATGCCTATATCCGTGCAAGCGGAGGTATGGTTTTGTCAGGAGATTATGTCAGTAAGTACACAAAAGCCCAGCTTGACAGATTGCACAGAATTTTAGATACGGATTATGAGACTGCTCAATTTGATGATACTCTTGAAATAGGTAAAAAGGAAACAAAAAACGGTACGGAATATTTTATTTTCAACCGCAGTAATCATTTAAAAAAATATGAAATTCCCGTGCCGAATGGATATAGTGCGACTGATTTATTTGACGACAAACAAATAAAAATCAAAAGCGGAAAAATCCGCTTTTACTTAACTAAAAACAGTTGTGCGTGGCTTTTAATTAAGGAGTAATTATGGGTTATTCATTAAAACAAAGTGATTTTGACAAATCAAAGCAGGATGCTGAATTTACATATTTCAACGATGAGGAATGGAATGCTTACCCATTTGCAAGTGATGAAGATACAAAGTGGTTTCGTGAAGCAAAATACGGTCTGTTTCTTCACGTTGGTATTTCCGCAGTCGGTATGGTTGATATCAGTTGGCCGAGGACTACCAAAAAACTGCCGGATCCGTCATTTTGGGCGGGCGGATTTGCCGACGAAGAATATGACAGCTGGGCAAAGGAGCTTGCTTTCCCGAAATTTAACGCAAAGGAATGGGCGAGTATTGCCAAGCAAAGCGGTTTTAAATATGTAGTAATTATCGCAAAGCATCACGACGGCTTTCATATGTGGGACACGGCATATTCAGACTATAAAATAACAAATTCACCCTTTGGCAGAGATTATCTAAAAGAACTAATTGACGCTTTCCGCTCTGCAGGGCTGAAAATAGGAGTATATTACTCAAAGCGTGACTGGACTCATCCTGATTACGAGCCTGTACCTGCTGAAGACTCCGTAGCGATAAAAACGACACCGTTTTTCCGTATGAAGGACGGCAAGGAGTGGTATCTGACCGAAAAGCATAAGCGTTATCAGGAGTATATGTTCAATACCGTCCGTGAGCTGATGACAAATTACGGCAGAATTGATTTGCTGTGGTGGGACGCTGAATACAACGGCGGAATGTTCACAAAGGAAATGTGGAATTCCGAAGAGCTTGAAAAAATGGTAAGAGAGCTTCAGCCTCACATAATTATCAACAACCGTGCAGGATTGCCGGGAGATTATGACACTCCCGAGGGACACACAGGCTTTTTCCAAAACACAAGAATGTGGGAAACCTGTATGCCTTTAGGTAATGCATGGGCATATTCACAAAGCAAAATAAAAAGCGTTAAGCAGATTATTGCCCAGCTTGTTAACTGCACAGGCGGTGACGGAAATTATCTTTTGAGCATCGGCTGTAAGCCTGACGGCAGTATTGCCGAAAATGAGGCACAACGTATGAAAGAGGTCGGCACTTGGCTTAAAAAATACGGTGAAAGCGTTTACAAAACCCACGGCGGAATATGGAAGCCCACTAAAAAATACGCCTCCTGCTTTAAGGGAAATAATGTTTACCTGCATATCTTAAACAGTCTGCCGATAAATCATTTTTCTTTACCACTCGAAAATAACACCTTTAAATCCTGCACCTGCTTAACAGGTGAAAGGGTAAAGGCAAAAGCAAAAAACGGTAAGCTTTATGTTACTATACTCGGCAGAAAGCCGAAAACACCCGACACAATTATTAAAATCAAGCTTGGAAATAAACCTGTTATGGAGAAATAATTATGTTTTTAAAAAAGAAATTGCCGCCTTATCCTTATAAGGAATATCCGATTATACAGCAGCCGTCTTTAACTCCTAAACCGCAGCAGCAGGCACAGATTGACCGTAAATTCGGTATGTTCCTGCATTTCGGAATTAATACATTTAACAACACCGAATGGTCTGACGGAACTCTGCCTGTTGAAAGCTATCAGCCAACTGCAATAGATGCTGACAGCTGGGTAAAAACCGCCTATGAGGCAGGTATGAATTATGTTATTATTATAACAAAACACCACGACGGCTTTTGCTTGTGGAACACAAATACTACTACCTATTCCGTCAATTATTCGCCGAATAAAACAGATGTTGTTAAGGCAGTGTCGGAGGCTTGCAAAAGGTACGGAATAAAGCTGGGAATGTATTATTCCTTATGGGACAGACACGAAAAATGCTACAAGGACGATGAAGCCTATGTTCAGTATATGGAAAAGCACTTGCGTGAACTAATGGACGGCAGATACGGCGAGGTTGTTGAGCTTTGGCTTGACGGAGAGTGGGATAAGCCTTGCCGTGCGTGGCAGTTAGACAGGCTATACAGTCTTGTTAAAACCCTTCAACCAAACTGCCAAATCGGTGTTAATCAAACAATCGGAAAATTCAAAGAAAGAAAAGGTATTCCGAAAAAACGCTATCAGCCACAGAATTACCGTGACCGTGACCCTATGCAGATGTTCCCCTCTGATTTTAGACTTTGGGATCCGTATATGTGCCGTGAGGATGACCCGAAGATTTATACCTTCGGCGGAAAAGAATACTATTTACCCTTTGAGCAGACCATTTGTTCACGTAAGGAATTTAGCTGGTTTTATTCCGATACATACGCAGGCAAGCCCTTAATGGATCCGGAGGAAATAATTAAAAATTACCGTATACTTGAAAAGACAAATAATGTTATGGTAATCAATCTTCCACCGGATAAAAACGGAAAATTAGTTAAAGGTGATGTGGATAATCTGATGCTTATTGCCGATAGATTGAATATAAAAAGAGTATAAAATTATAAAAGCCTCAACCAACTATGGTTGAGGCTTTTATAATGGAACAAGAAAACTATTGACAAATTTATTATTATGTGATATTGTGTAACTGATGATACATAACAAATGTTATATAACGAAACGGAAAGAGGTTATTTTATGCCGCCGAAAGCAAAATTTACAAGAGAGCAGATTATTCAGGCAGCCGTTGATGTAACAAGAGAGCAGGGGATATCCGCCGTTACCGCCCGAGAGGTTGGAAGGCAGCTCGGTACGTCATCAACGCCTGTATTTGTGGCCTTTGAGAATATGGATGATTTGAAAAATGAGGTATTCAATGAGGTTGAAAAACAATACTCGGCATTTATCAACGAAGGCTTAAATTACACCCCGATGTTTAAAGCCTTCGGACTTCGTATGATTGAATATGCGAAGGAGTATCCAAATCTTTTCAAGGTCTTGTTTATGAATTCAATTGAAAGCAATATGAATTATGACGATATGATATTGAATTTTCCAAGTGCCGATATATGCTTAAAAGCAATAAAGGAGCAGACAAGCCTAAATGATAATGAGGTGGAGCTGTTGTTTAAGCAGGTGCTTGTTACCGGACTTGGAATTTGCTATCTTGTGTCATCAAAAACCTGTGAGTTTACAGAAGAACAGCTTAATGAATATCTTGGCTTATCCTATATCGGTTCGCTTACTGCAATAAAAAATCTTGATAAGTCAAAATACACAGTCCACCCGACAAGAAAGGATTAATCAAAAATCGATGATTTTATAAGGAGAATATAGTGTGAAAAATCACACTATTTCGATTGTATTGCCCTCAAAATTTGCCTGTGGCATAATTTTGAGATGGCTAAATTCCCATTATACGCCTTATCCGGCTACAATAAGGTGTTAGGAATTTTTTATAAACTATTTGTAGCCGGAAAGGCTATGGGAATTATTATGGAAAAAAAATTATATAAATCAATAACAGACAGAAAAATATGCGGCGTTTGCGGCGGTATTGCAAAATACTTTGGCATTGACACAACTATTGTCAGACTCATTTGGGCGTTGGCTGTTTTTTGCTGTGGATGCGGAATTTTAGCATATATTATTTGTGCAATCGTTATTCCCGATGAGCCGATAGAAAATCAATATACTGCCTACAACCAAAACGAACAATTTTATGATGAAGAAAATAAAGGATAAATTTATTAATTTTTGCAAATGGGTATGGAGCGAGTGCAAGGATTGGCATACGCTGGTGCTGTTTCTTATAGTTGTATTTGTTATGTACACTCCTGTTTGGGGCGGATATTTGCTCGATATCCTGTTTAAAATCAAGTGGGGCTCTGTTGTTGCAACAACATACCTTGCCTTTTGGGCAGGTCCCTTTACACCGTATTTTCCTCTGTGCATAGCCATAACCTTGGGGATTAAAAGGCTGTTTGAAAAACGCAGTCATAATGATTACAATGAGTCTGAATATAACGAAGATAATTCTGAGGCAGAGAATTGCCAACAAAGACAGCTAAAGGATTGATAATATGGAATTTAACTGGATAAATATATTTGGCGGAATTATTATTGTGTTAATGCTGATACCTAACATTATTTTTGCTGTAAAATGCAAGGAGAAGCAGACAAATAAAGCAGGAAAAGCAGTCACAATAATTGAACAAATCGGCAGATACGGCTGTATGGTGCTGATGATAATTCCTCTTTTTGTTGGAGAATTTGGATTTTCTCCCCTTGAATTTATGTTTGTTTATATTATCGGAAATGCTTTATTACTGATAATGTATTACATATTTTGGGCGTTATATTTCAAAAATAAAACGATGGGAAAGGCTCTTGCCCTTGCGATTATACCCACACTGATATTTATTGTAAGTGCAGCTTCCGTTAAGCATTGGGCATTGATTGTAACTGCTGTTATATTCGGAGTCAGTCATATTTATATCACCTATATCAATAACAAATAACGGAGAAATTATGGATTATATTCAAGTAACAAAGGATAATATTGAAAAAGAGCACATTTGCTGTGCTATTTCAAATAATAAGGACATTCAGGTTTCGTCAAAAAAGAGTTGGCTGTCTGACAGATTTGATGACGGCTTGGTTTTCCTCAAAAGTGTCCAAAGAGGTAAATGCTTTATAGAGTACATACCTGCTGAAAATGCCTGGGTGCCTATTGCTGCAGATAATTATATGTATATAAATTGTCTTTGGGTTTCAGGCTCGCTAAAGGGTAACGGATATTCTACAGATTTACTGAACAAATGTATAGAGGACAGTAGGTCAAAGGGAAAATCAGGCTTGTGTATTTTGTCGTCAAAAAAGAAAAGAGGCTTTCTTGCAGACCCGAAGTATTTAGCATATAAGGGCTTTACTGTCTGTGACGAGGCTGACAACGGTATTCAGCTTTGGTATTTGCCCTTCGAAAACGGCAAGGCTCCTGAGTTCAAGAATTGTGCAAGGCACCCTCATATTGATGAACAGGGCTATGTAATTTATTATACTAATCAATGTCCATTCACGGCAAAGTATGTGCCGATAATTGAGACGCTTGCAAAGGAGCATAATGTGCCTTTTAAGGCTATACATATTACCGATAAGAAAGCTGCACAAAATGCTCCGACACCTGTTACCAGCTATGCGTTATTCAAGGACGGAGATTATATATCTAACGAGATTTTATCGGAAAAGAAATTTTTGAAAATGATAGAGGAATAATATGTGCCTGAAAAATCAGTATGTAAGACCTCTTGTAAGCGATGAATTACAAAATGCCATTGACTTGATTTGGGAGGTTTTTCTTCAGTTTGAAGCGCCTGAATATTCACAGGAGGGCATTAATAATTTCAGAGCAAGCCTTGATGACAAGGAAAGAACAAATGCTTTGAAATGGTATGGTGCCTTTGATAACGGAAGCCTTGTAGGCGTGCTCACAATGAGAGAGCCTCAGCATATCGGCGGATTTTTTGTAAAGGCAAATTGTCAGGGGAAGGGCTTGGGCAGAATGCTTTTTGAATCAATGAAGGCTGATTATGAAAAGCAAGAATTTACAGTTAATTCCTCACCCTATGCCGTGCAGATATATGAGCATTTAGGCTTTGTTGCTACTGATACCGAACAGACAGTAAACGGCATACGCTTCACACCGATGATATATAACGGAGAAATGATATAATGGAAACAGATGATTTTTGCTACTGTAAAAAGAAAAAATGCGAACTCCACGGTGATTGCGAATCCTGACGATAGCATCTTTCTCTGTCCAAGCGGAAAAGATCTGTGTACTGTGAAAAAATTTCCGTTTCAGATTTTAAAAATACGATTATTCTTGATAAGGAGAAAAAATGAAAATTAAAGATTCATTAATCATAAGAAGATTATTTCTTTCTGCAATTTGCTTTTTTGCATTGTCGGTATTTCTTTTTTGCACTGATAATGGGCTTTTTGCATTGCTGATGCTTTTAATTGCAGTATTGATATTTATTATCGGTATAATACGTTTAATTAATGCTGATAAAAAAGACAAATCCACTAAAGGAGCCCCACGGAGTAATCACGAGGATATTGAAGAATACAGCCTTGACCTTTCTAAAGAAGACATTGAAAGGTGGAATAAAATCCATGAGGAAAAGCAAAGGCACGAAGAAATTGAAAAAGAAAAAAGACTTCATCAGATATTAACTGAATTTGGTATAAAAAAAGAGGATATAGAGCCTTTAACAAATGACGGCATAAAACGGAATTATCACGACGGAGTTTATCATTGCGATAAAACAGCAAAATACGGTTCGGTGGATAATCCTATTGTTGTGGGTATACCTGAGTACAGTAATTCTTTGGTCTTTATCCCCGAAAGAGGCGGTTGGTGCTTAACCGACGGTCTCGGAAACGGCTGGATAAGATAGTTTAATCACATAATAGAAGTTAGGAGAATTTGAAATGAAAAATAAGCATAATGTAAATCCCTTATTACACGCATTATTGCCTGTAATTATTGTAATAGCATACATATTAATCGGATTTATATTTGATTCGGGCTGGGCAATCGGCTGGATATTATTCCTTTTAATTCCCATTGTTGAAACCTTAGTCAATGCAATAAACACAAAAAATCCGTCTCATTTTGCATATCCCGTTTTAGTAACTGCAATATTTTTGTTTACGGGTATGATGTGGGGCTGGTGGCATCCTATGTGGGTGCTGTTTGTTACCATTCCCGCATACTATGCAATTTGCGACGCTGTAAAGAAATCAAAGCCTCAGCAGCAGGCTGAATATCAGCAGGCACCTTCAGAGACTAATCAGACAAATCAGCAGGGCATATATTATCAACCGCCTGTGGAGGTACCTCAGGAGCATCCAAAAAATAATGCGACAGCAATAATCATAACAGCTATTATATGTGCTGCTGTTGTTGCGGTAATAGCTATTATTTGCACATTTGCCTGGCTGAGCGGCGGAAGTATCAATGTTCACGGGATTTTTGACAACGATGCCCAAAGTACTGAAAGCTATGTTGAGGGACCGTATAATGTTAGTACCGACGGCATTGAAAACATTGATATTGAATGGGTCAGCGGTAATGTTGATGTTCAGTATTATGACGGTGATACAATCTATATTGAGGAGTCGTCAAAAAGCGATAAGCACCCTATGACCTATAAGGTTGAGGGAAGAACGCTTTACATTGACGAATTTGTTAACAATTCATCAACCATGTTTTCAAATAAACTGAAAAAGGATTTAATTGTACAATTGCCAAAGGGCTTCAAAACCGATTCCATTAATATCGATATTGTATCGGCTGAGTTAACTGCTTCAAGCCTTGATACTCTTGGATTTGAATTAAATTCAGTCAGCGGCAATTCCCATATATCCTTTGCATCTCAACCGCAGGAGATTGAAACGGATACTGTCAGCGGCGATATTCAGCTTGTTCTTCCTGAGGATATTTCCGGATATTCAATATCAGACGAAAGCGTTTCGGGCTCGATTAATACAAACGATTTCGGTAATACCCTTTACTATGGTGACGGCTATACACGAATTGAGCATGATGCAGTCAGCGGTAATTTAACACTTGAAAAGGACAAATAAAAAATATCAGAATGATATAAAAATAAATTTAAAGGAGAATACATTATGTTAGTAGTAACAACAGAAACAATCACAGGAAAAAATTTTGAAATGCTTGGCATCGTTGCAGGCAACACTGTCCGTTCAAAAAATGTTGTCAAGGATTTCGGAGCAGGTATGAAATCAATTGTGGGCGGAGAGCTTGGCTCATATCAAAAGATGCTTGCAGAGGCTCGTGAAATTGCTATGCAGAGAATGATTGAGCAGGCAGAGGCAATGGGCGCAGACGCAGTAGTAAATGTCAGGTTTTCCAGCTCTGCAATTATGCAGGGAGCAGCGGAAATAGTTGCCTCAGGCACAGCAGTAAAATATATTTAAGGAGATATAATTATGGATGAAAAAATTTGCCAAAGCTGTGGTATGCCTATAACCTCTGATGAGCAGTTAGGCACAAATAAAGACGGCAGCATTAACAATGATTATTGTAAATACTGCTATGTAAACGGTGAATTTATTGATGATGTATCAATGGAGAAATATATTGATATGTGCTCACAATACGGAGCTCAGGCAGGTATGACTAATGACGAAATGCGAAAGCATTGCACCGAGCTGTTTCCTACATTAAAAAGGTGGAAATAAAAGCTTTATAAACGTCTCCATCTTCTATTGCAGTATATAATATTTTTGTGTTAATTTATAAAGTTCACTTTGTTTTTTATTGTTGATATAATAATTTGTTTGTGATAGAATTTAATTGATAAATACTACAGAGAGGGGATATTATGATTTACACAAATTGGATGTCATATATTAAGGATGACGTTAAGCTTACAAGTCTTGTTATTCCGGGTGCTCATAATGCCGGAAGCTACGGTATGAGCAAAATGGCGGAATGTCAAAAGGATAATCTTTTTGTTCAGTTTGAACACGGTATCAGACAGTTTTGTCTGCGACTTAATACAGACAGAAAAGGCAATATCGTTTTAGCCCATGGAATTACAAAGGGAGATTTGTTTGAAAATGCCCTTAAGGATATTAAGAAAGCGCTTGATATGTACACGGACGAATTTATCCTTTTAGATGTAAGAGAATATTATCCTCAGAAATTCGGACCTATTACTTTAACCTACAAGGCGGATAAAAATAAGGTCGATGATTTACTTGAAAAATATATTCAACCCGAAAAATATGCCTTTTGCGATTTTCGGCATATTAACGAGGTTACAGTCGGTGACATAAGAAAAAGCGGAAAAAGATATATTTTAATCAACGATAATGAGGATTACAAATTCAGCAAAAACTGTGAGCAGATTTTACCTTGGGAAAAGGATGTAAACGGTGCTAAGGCTGAAAAATTCGCAAATGAAACATTACGTTTTTTTGATGATTACAAAACTGACGGCCTTTACTGGTTTCAAACTCAGCAAACACCTAACCTCGGTACCGAAATAGGTGTCACAAATCCGAAAAAGCTTGATGATGATTTGGTAAAGTATTTCCATATTATGATTGACGGTATAGCCTCTACTCCGCGTTATCTTGAAAGAGCAAATATAATCGCAGGTGATTTTATGACACGTGATTATTCAAAGTGTAGGCAGATACTTAAGCTGAATTTACTTAAAGGAAATGTCAAGCCCGAGCTTGAAAAACAGTATGAAAAAGGGTTGGTATAAAAATGAAGCTTACTGTTTTAGGTAAATACGGACCCTATGGCAAAGCAGGAAACGGCTGTTCAAGCAGTTATCTTGTTGAAAATGAGAATGATTATATTGTTCTTGATATGGGCTGCGGTACTCTTTCAAGACTATGCAATGCAGTTGATATAAGAAAGATTAAGCACATATTTATATCTCATCTGCATTATGACCATACAAGTGATTTGCTTGTGTTTAGATATTTACTCGAGGAATTATCTCATACAGTTAATATTTATACTCATTATGAGGAGTCCGAATGGTATAAAATCCTATTTGAGCATCCTAATTTCAATATCATTAATATTGACGAAAATACGGATATTAATATAGGCTCAATGAGACTTAGCTTTTTACCTATGAAGCATACCGTTACGGATTATGCAATTATTATCAAGGGTGGCAAAACCCTTTGCTACACAGGCGACACTCTGTTTAACGACAATGTTTTGAAATGCTTTGAGGAAAGCGACCTTGTTCTTGCCGATTGCAGTAAGCCAAGGGGATTTCTCGGACCTCATATGAATATTGATGATGCCATTAGGCTTTCAGAAAAGTATCCAAAAACAAAGATAATAGCAACCCATCAGTCAGTAGATTACAATCCGAAAAACGATTTGGAAGGAACGGGAATTATCAGTGCTGAAGAAGGGACAGCATATACAATTTAAGGAGAAAAATGAAGTATTACGACAGTCTTATTATCGGTCACATCACAAAGGATTTTAATATTGACCATTTGAAAAATTTGAATGAAATTTGCGGAGGCGCCGTTTTGTTTTCATCTGCGTCTGCCTTTGCTTTAGGACACAAAACGGGTGCCGTTACAAAGCTTGCCGAAAAGGATAGGGAAAGGCTTGACAGCTTTACAATAAATAAAGAAGATGTTTATTGTTCATTTTGCGATGACTCAACGACGATGAGAAACGAATATTTTACGGCGGATAAAGAAAAAAGAAACAGCACCTGCCTTTCCTGTGCAGAGCCGTTTACTATTGACGACTTACCGTCTGTTAATTCAAAAATTTATCATTTTGCAGGTCTTCTTTACGGTGAATTTCCAAACGAAATGATTATTGAATGTTCAAAAAAGGGTGACGTAGCACTTGATGTTCAGGCTTGCCTGCGACATGCTGATATGAAAAACGGCTCAATGTATTTTGAGGACTGGGCGGATAAGAAGGAAATTCTGCCGTACATTACATATCTTAAAACAGATGCCGCCGAAGCTCAAATAATGACCGGCACGGATGACAGGGAAAAGGCCGCAAAAATTCTTTTTGACCTTGGTGCAAAGGAAGTGCTTATAACCCACAATACAGAGGTGCTTGTTTATGACGGAAAGAAGATATATACCTGCCCCATTCGAGCAAGAAATTTAAGCGGAAGAACGGGCAGGGGAGATACAACCTTTGCCGCATATATAAACGAAAGACTGAATTGCTCTGTTGAAGAAGCACTGTTAAATGCCACCGCCACCGTGTCGCTGAAAATGGAAGCTCCCGGTCCTATTAAATCAAGCAGAAAAGATATTGAGGAGTACATTTCAAAATTTTACTCGGATTATAAATGTTAATTTTATAGTATCATAGGCTTCAACAGTATTTTAACCTTATATTATCACTCCCCTGCAGTACTGCAAGGGAGTTATTTTATGTCAGTACTACAGCAATTATGGTGCGGTTAAGACCGCTTTATCAACAGTCTGCGAGCATGCTTCGTGCTTGCTTTTTTTTGTGTCAAAAGCCATGGAATAATAATATAATAAATTATATTATTATGTTGATTATCTATCTAACATATGTTATAATTCATTTGTAACGAACGATTTAAATGAAAGAGGGTGATTAGATGGCGAATTATACAGATAAGCAATGGAATGCTAAAAAGGTTGAGCTTATGGAAAGGTGCTTTAACGGCTTTGCCGATTTAGGCTTGCACGGCACAGGTATTCGCACCCTTGCTAAGCATTGCGGATATAACACATCTATGATCTATACATATTTCAAGGATTTGGATGACCTTATCATTCAGTCCACCGAATACTGTATGAGCAAGGTTGAAGATGACTTTATGGCGAAAGCCCCCACGGATATAGAGGACCTGTGGCGGTTTATCGACGAAATACCCTATTGGACGGCAAAAAAGCACGGCAAGAAATATAGGCTTATGTATCAGGTCTATACTCACCCGAAATACAGAGAATACGGTCAGAAATTCTTTGCGGGCGTAGATAAGCGTTATACGGAATATGCAAAAAGCTTGGAGCCAAAGCTGGGTATTCCTTATGAAAAGCTGACGCCGCTGATTTTCATTTTGGTTAGAGCCTGTGTGCACTACGCACTCTTTGAGGATGAATTTTATCTTAAATCTCAAATAGCAGTGCTCAAGGAAGCACTTGAACTCTTTGTTATGAAATACAACCCTAACATAAATTCTTAGGAGGTAGACACAATGAAAAAACGAATTTTGAGTATAGTATTGGCAATATGCCTGGTGCTGACATTAGTGCCGACTACGGTCTTTGCCGATGGGGATACACCGCAAACAGACACAGACGGTGTGTACCAAATCGGCACAACGGCGGAGCTTTACGGCTTTGCACAGCTTGTAAACACCGGCAACACAGACAAAAACACAAAAGCAGTTCTCACAGCGGATATTGTTGTCAACAAAGATGTGCTGAAAGCTGACGGTACATTAAACACCGGTACTTTCACCGACTGGACGCCCATTGGATATTGGAACTCAACGACTGGCCATGTATGTTATTCAGGCACATTTGACGGACAGGGTCACACAATCAGCGGCTTGTATTTCAATGATGCAAACACAGACTATGTCGGCTTGTTCGGCGACCTCCAATCAGGCGAAATCAAAAATGTAGGTGTTGTTGATTCATATTTCAAAGGCGGTGTGAATGTCGGCGGCGTGTGCGCATGGAATTTTGGCGGCAAAATAACCGGCTGCTACAACACCGGCACAGTCAGCGGTAATTATGTAGTTGGCGGCGTGTGCGGATATAATGCAGAGGGCAGCAAAATAACCGCCTGCTACAACACCGGTACAGTCAGCGGTAATGAAAGAGTCGGCGGCGTGTGCGGATTTATTCGTGATGCCATAATAACCGGCTGCTATACAAACAACGGCGGCGTGTACGGAGCTGGTGACGCCACTGTAACAGATTGTGCTGAACACAAGGGCGATGAATTTAAAGACGGTACTGTATGCGGACTGCTCAACACCGCTTTGCAAAATGCAAGTGCGGATGTCCGTTTTTGCCAGAGAATAGGTACAGATGCATCACCGTTACTGACCTATCAATTTGAAAGTATTGATGAACATACTTACGGAGTATATACAGTTGATAACAACACCTTCAAGGCGACCTGCCTTTGCGGTAAGAAAGACACCAAAACAATGGAGCTTACGCTCACAACAGAAAATAACGTTGTTGCAAAGGGTGAGGAAAACACCATCACAGCCACCCTTTCAAATTATGATAACGAAACCGTAACATATAAGTGGTATCAAAACGACGCTCTGATTGACAATGCAACCTCATCTACATATAAAATGCCAACCAACCTTCCTTTTGGAACATACACCTACGAGGTTCAGGTGACTATGGCAGGTGCAGGCACAATAAAAAATAGCGTTGATATCTTTGTAGATAATGACCCACCCACAGGCGAAATCAGTATCGGCACAAAAAGTTGGAAAACATATCTCAGCAATATTACCTTTGATATATTCTTTAAGGATACACAGACGGTAGCAATTACTGCCGCCGACAACAGCGGTGAAACAGTTAAAATAGAATATCTGTTAAGCGACAGGGAACTGGACGAAACAGAGCTTGCAGGTGCAACCTTTACTGAATACAATGATTCATTCAGCATAATTCCTAATAATGAGTATGTTATTTATGCAAGGTTGACTGATAAAAGCGACAATGTAAGATATATCAATTCCAACGGTGTTGTATTAGACGCAACTGCTCCTGTTATCACAGGTGTAACTGACGGCGCAGTTTACTACACAACGCAAAAGGCAGTGGTAGCTGATGAAAACTTAGAATCGGTTACCCTTAACGGTGTCAGCATTGAAGGCACAACCGTTACCTTAGACGGTGATAAGGACGCAGTATATACTATTGTTGCTACGGATAAATCGGAGAACAGCACAACAGTTACCGTAACAATGAAATCTATCAGCTCCCTTGCAGAGTCAATAGAAGATGTTAATGACGAAAATGTTAAGTCTTCAGACACGGATAAGATAGAAGCAGTTAAAGAAAGCGTCGGCGAGATTGATACTTCAAACGCAACCGACAGTGAAAAGGAAGCCTTGAACGATATTGACGAGAGATGCAACGAGCTGCTTGATATTATTGATAAAGCACAAAAGGCCAAAGAAACAGAAAATATCAAGAATGCCGAAGAAATCAGCCTGGATAATGTTACAGAGGATGACAGAGAGGCTCTTGATAAGGCGAAAGCCGATTTTGAAAAGGCCCTTGAGGATTACGGCTCAAACTACACCGATGATGAAACGACAAATATTGAGTTAGACCTTGAGCGTATTGATGAATCCTTGAAGGTGCTTGATAATGTTAAGGCGGTTGAGGATTTAATTACAGCTATCCCCGATACATTTAAGCCTGATGATTTAGATACGGTGCAGAAAATTCAGAATGCGAAAAAGTCTTATGACGCTTTGACAGATTATGAAAAATCTCTGATAAGCAAGGATATAAAGGCAAAGCTTGACACTCTTTTGGCAGGCATTTCGGATTATATAGTTTACGAGGGTGACGGCGGTGTTTGGACCATCGGTCAGGACGGAGGACTCACCTTTACCGCAAACGGTGCATACAGCAAGTTTACAGGCATAAAGGTTGACGGCGAAGATGTTGACCGGTCAAACTATACCGCAAAGTCAGGCAGTACAATCATTACTCTTAACGCCGATTATCTTAATACACTTTCGGTAGGCACCCACACGCTGACTGTTCTTTACACAGACGGCGAAGCAAACACGGAATTTGAGGTTAAGAAAGCTCCGGAAGAAACCACAATTACGGAAGGAACTACAATTACGGAAGAAACCACAAATACCGAAGAAACCGAAGAAACTGCAAAGCCAAATAACAACACAAGCAAAAAATCACCTCAAACAGGCAATGACATTAATTCGACATTGTGGCTTGCACTTCTCCTTTCCTGCGGCGGTGCGGTTATCGTTACAGGAGCTTACAGCAAAAGGAAAAAGCATTCTGCAAAGTAATACAATAAGGGCGTGAGGCAAAATTCCTCCGCCCTTGTGGGCATTATATAAAAACTCTCTTAGGAGGAAAACAAAATGAAAAAACGAATTTTAAGTATAGCACTTGCAATATGTATGTTGCTTACATTAGTGCCGACTATGGTATTTGCAGATGATGTAACCACTGCGCCAAGCGTGTCAGTCTATGCTACAAAGGCACAGTTAATGGATGATACATTTGCACCGGACGCAGACGGATATGATAACAATATCGGCAAGCTGGCATTTGGTATTAACGAAAGTGGTTACCAACAACAATGGTATATTTTGGGAAAAGATACCGGTGTGGACGGAGATAATACGGTAATTTTTGCCGACAGTTCAATAACATTTGGGTATTTTGACACAACTAACGATGCATATAAGACGGATACAAGCCTTTGGGACGATTGCACATATGCCGATACCACCCCGTCAGAAGTATATCCAAACCATTATGGATCAAGTACAATTCGTGACAGCCTTCAGGCTATAGCCTCCGATGAAAGTCGATTCACCTTAGCCGAGCAAGGCTTGATGAATGCTACCACGGTGACAACAATGGATACAAATAATAATTCTACGACTTATACCACTACGGATAAACTGTATTTGTTACATGGAGATAATACATTTAGTTACGAGGAAGAATACAGGATTAGGGCAGGAAGCGATGATCAAATATCCCTTGCAAATGAAAGCTACTGGAACAGCGGAAATGATTTCTGGCTGCGCACGCCTTCCCATACTCAGCCCCATTATGTGATGGTAGCCGTAACGGGTGACATTACTAGCACCTATGACGTTAAAGATGACGGCACCTGCGCTCGACCGGCTTCAAATTTGAATTTGACAAATGTACTTTTCTCATCTGCCGTAACAGAAGAGCCGTCAAATGACGGACCGTCATGCGGTACAATTGCATCGGATAAGGCAATGACTCTGCGACTTGACGGAAGCTCAATGGATATAGGTACAGTAGAGTATGATGCCGAAACAGACACTATAAAAGCCCAAAAGGGCAGTATCTCCGGCAAGGTTGCACTTGTAGTACAGGGTAAAAATGTCGTACAGAAGCAGGATGAAAGCGACGAAACAGATTGGTTTTACAGTGAGCTTGTGAACGGAGATTACTCTATCAGCGCAGATTTGATTAAGCGTGCCTGCGGATTGTCTTCTTTAAATCTTGAGAATTGTAAAATCTGGCTTGAAACCGTTGGCACCGACGGAATGATTTATGCAGTCAATGAAGCTGAAAAAATTTCGTCCGTAGAAATAACAGATATTGATACTCCGACAGCTAATACTGTATTAGATACCGAAGCGGCATGTGCAACACCGGGAGTAAGCAGTAATACCCCTTCTGTAACATGGACACCGGCACATACTACTGCAGGATACTATAAAGTCTATACTGCAAGCGTTAAACTTACAGCAGGTGCAGGCTACGTATTTACCGATTCCACAACAGCTAAAGTAAACGGTAACACGGCAACAAGCGTTACGAAAAATGTTGACGGAACACTTACAGTGACTTATACATTTCCCGCAACCATAGATGGGCTGTTAAGCATCACAGCACCAAAGCCGATAAATGTAGCTAATGGAACCGCTTATGAAAATATGAATCTGCCTGATACGGTTGAAATTGAGACGGTGGGCAAAACAGCAACAAGTGCGCCTGTTGTATGGAATACAACTACACCGTTAAGCGGAAGCTATGACCCGGATATATTAACCGAGCAGATAGTAACCTTGAATGGTGCGGTGGCCTGCCCGGATGACGTTGATGATAATGGAGTGTCTCTTACCACAACTATTACAATCACCATAAGAGCGGCAGATACAGTTGAGGCGCCGCAGGCAGATTTGGCAAACGGAACCTACACCTCCAATCAGTCGGTTCAGATTAGCTCGGCAACAGAGGGCGCAGTGATTTACTATACCCTTGACGGCTCTACACCAAGCCGTACAAACGGTACAGAATACACCGGACCAATCAGCGTAACAGGAACAGAATTGCAGTCTGTACAGACTACCATTAAGGCAATCGCCGTAAAGGACAAAATGCAAGACAGCTCTATAAAAACATTTACCTATACCATTGAGATTCCGGATATCACAGTCCCAACCGGAGAGATAAAGGTTGACACAAACAGTTGGAAAACCTTCTTCAACGGTATCACATTCGGTCTGTTCTTTAAGGATACGCAGAATGTAACAATAACTGCAACCGACAACAGCGGTGATGCGGTTACAATAGAATACCTGTTAAGCGACAAAGAGCTTACTGTTACTCAACTTGATGCAGCCACCTTTACTGCATATACAGATGAGTTCAGCATCAACCCCGATAACGAGTATGTTATTTATGCAAGGCTGACCGACACAAGCGGCAATGCGGCATATATCAATTCCGACGGAATTGTGCTTGACAGCATTGCTCCTGTAATTTCCGGCGTTGAAAACGGTAAAACCTACTGCGAAGCACCGACGGTTACCGTTACAGATAAGTATCTTGACAGCGTGACATTAAACGGTAATGCCATTACACTCAACGCAAGCAATCAGTTCACTTTGACAACGAATGGTGAGCAGAAAATAGTTGCCACCGACAAAGCAGGTAATAAGGCAGAAATAATTGTAACGGTGAAAAACGGACACACCGACGAAGATGAAGACAACATCTGCGATAATTGCGGTTCAAAGCTTCATAAGCATACCGGAGGCGTGGCTACCTGCAAGGATAAAGCAATCTGCGAGATTTGCGGTGAGCCTTACGGCAATTTAAACTCCGACAATCATACAGGCGGCACGGAAATCCGTGGCGCAAAAGAGGCAACCTGTACCGAAGAAGGTTACACAGGCGATACGTACTGTAAGGGCTGCGGACAGATGCTTTCCTTAGGAGTAGCTATCCCCAAGTTGCCTCACACCGACAAGGATAAAGACCACCTCTGCGATGTATGTGGTGCAAATGTGGGTGTTCACGAAGATAACGACAAAGACCACATTTGCGACTATTGTGGTGAGATTGTGAACGATTGTAAGGATGATAACAATGACAATAAGTGTGATTTATGCGGTGCAGATATTGATGTTAATTCAAAAACAGAAACCGAAAATAAAAATATGAAATCACCTCAAACAGGCAATGACTTTAATTCGGCATTGTGGCTTGCATTCCTCCTTTCTTGCGGCGGTGCGATTATCGTTACAGGAGCTTATAGTAAAAGAAAAAAGCACAGCAGATAAACTCTACCGAAAACCTTAAATGAATTCAAATATTCAAACTCCCTTGCGGTATTTTGCGGTACTGCAAGGGAGTTGATTTTATGACAACACTACAATAATTATGGTATAATTAAACCCTCCACTATAACACCGGACTTTATGACTGTGATATGCTATAATAAAGAGAGGTGATAAAATGCCTGTGTAAAAAACTTCGGATGTTGCCACCTAAAGATTACAACAACAAAAACAGTGTCATCAATATGAACGATGGCAAATGCAATGCAAAGTCTAATTACTGAAACCAAAAACAAGCGAAAGAACAAGCTAATACATTTCTCGGCATAACAAAAGGCTCAAGGAACAAAATCCTTGAGCCACATTTTATTAGTGTCTTTAGACAGTTTTGCTCAAAGAGCAAAACAAAAAACCACCCG
>JBJFHZ010000102.1:0-33501 GCA_051894075.1 Eubacterium sp. | reverse complement strand
AAGCTTTACACAACAAGTGACGGAGAAAGCAATGTCTATGAGAATAAATATTATCTTCCTATTTCCTACTGTGTCAGTGAAAATATAGATGACTGGATTATTGATGAGGGAAATCCGTTTATTGCTCAGGGTGATTTCTTCAGTCTTGCAACAGGATATTCAGGCGTATTCGAGGATATGGATTATCTGTCAACTGATTTCGACGGAATCAGCGGAGATGAGGTAGTACAAAACGGAACTTACTGGATTAACAAGGATGACGCAGATACAGCATACGGTCAGGTTAATATTAATCTCACCCCTAAAACCGACGGAAATGTATATATTTATGTTACATCCCCTGACGTAAAAAGCATTGAACTAAATTCAGAAAGGGTTGCGTCACAGACACAGGAAATTGATGCGTCATACAGCGGTTCTTATATCCTTGACATCGGATATCACGAGGCAGGAGAGGAAATAACGCTTTCCGTTGACGGAGGCTCAATGGAGTCTGAAAGCGGATATTTTGATGTTTATTGCTATACTGTAAACCAAAAGGTGCTTGAAAACGGATATAAATATCTTAAAGCTAATTCAATCAATGTAACATCATATAATGATACAGAAATCAGAGGAACAATAAACTGTAAAGAAAACAGTTATATTTATTCTTCAATCCCCTATGATGAAGGCTGGACAGTCTATATTGACGGCAAAAAAGCAGATACCTTTGAAATAGGCGACGCTATGCTTGGAGTTGTGGCAAGTGCAGGTAATCACGAAATCACATATAAATATTCTCCGAGAGGCTTAAATTACGGAGCAGCGATTTCCTCTGCAACAGTTATTGCACTGGCAGGATATTTTATTTACAGTAATAAAATCTCAAAATCAGCCAAAAAAAAGAAGAAAGACAGAGTGTAAATTGTTTATAAGTTAAAATTTACTGAATTTATTAAATTAATTATTTACAATAACTGTCGTTTGTTGTAGAATAGGCGTGTAATTCTTGAGAGGAGCATTAAATCTTATGGCGAGACAGACTGCATTAAACATCAACTCAATTCCAATCGGACCTCTTGGCATTATCGGTATGCCCGGTTGCGAAGAATTAACCGACAAGATAGACCAATATCTTGTTAAATGGAGAAAAACTCAGGCCGCTGAGCATGCTAATTCAATAGCGTTCTTCGGATATCAGAGGGATACCTATAAAATAAATATCTCTGTTCCCCGTTTTGGCAGCGGTGAAGGAAAAGGCGTTATTGAAGAAAGTGTAAGAGGCTACGACATATATATTATTGCAGATGTATTTAACTACAGCTGTACCTATAAGATGTATGGTAAAGAGGTTCCTAAATCACCCGATGACCATTTTGCAGACTTAAAAAGAGTTATTTCCGCTTTGTCCTCAAAGCCGAAGCGTGTTTCCGTAATTATGCCTATGCTTTATGAGGGCAGACAGCATAAAAGAAGCACAAGAGAATCTCTTGACTGTGCAATGGCTCTTAAAGAGCTTGTTCATCTCGGTGTTGAGAATATCATTACCTTTGATGCACACGACCAGAGAGTTCAAAATGCAATTCCCGACAAGTCATTTGAAAATGTAATGCCTACATATCAAATGATAAAGGCGCTTGTAAATAATGTTGATGACCTTGTTGTTGATAAAGACCATCTTATGGTTATTTCTCCTGATGAGGGTGCTCTTCACAGATGTATTTATTTTGCAACTCAGCTTGGTATTAATCTCGGTATGTTCTATAAGAGAAGAGATTATACAAGAGTTGTAAACGGCAGAAATCCTATTGTTGAGCATCAGTATCTCGGTGATTCAGTTAAAGGAAAGGATATTATCATTGTTGATGATATGATTTCCTCCGGTGAATCAATGCTCGAGGTTGCAATGAAGCTTAAAAACCTCGGATGTAACAGAATATTTGTATGTACAACCTTCGGCCTTTTCTGCAACGGTCTTGACGTATTTGATAAGGCTTATAAGGACGGTGTATTTTACAGAGTATTCACCACCAACGGTGTATATCAGACACCAGAACTGCTTCAAAGAGAATGGTATGTAAGTGTTGAGCTTTCTAAGTATACAGCTTATTTTATTGACACACTTAATCACGATATGTCCGTTTCCAGTCTTCTTGATTCATCAGAAAAAATTAAAAACCTTCTTATAAAAAAAGGATTAAAAAGGTGAAATTTATGTCTAACGTAAAGCTTTCCACAGGAAAAAAGATTGCCATTGTCATTGCGGCTGTTGTTCTTGCTTTGATTATTGCGGGAGGAGTGTACTGTATTTCTACAGACCAAAACCCTATTGAAGCAACACAGAGCATTTTTTCATCAGATGATGAAAAGCTTATCGGTAAGTGGCAGAGTCAAAGCTCTCCCGGGCTTTCTGCATATGTTTTCTATGATGATGGTACTTATGATTCTTACTTATCAACAGTTAATTTTTCAGGTAATTATACAGTAAAGGGCAATAAGCTTACGCTTATCAATCCTGACACAAGTAAGGAAATTGTCTATAAATTTAAAATTTCGGGAAAGGTGCTTACTCTTACATTAATTGAAGAAGACGGTACCGAGTCCGAAACTCAGGATGTAAGCAAATATGATTCAGTTGACGAATTAAATCAAAAAACTCTTTCCGACCTTATAGGAGAGATAGCCAGTCAGTCAAAGGACGAAACAGATAATTCTGCTGAATAAGAAATTCCCTACATCTATTAGGTGTAGGGAATTGTTATAATTCTTATATTTGAGCATATACATTACCAAGGAAGGTGAAAATCTTGATTGGTAATGTAGAGAAACGCTGTATTGAGCTTGCTCATTATATTATTGAAACCAAATCTACAGTAAGACAGACCGCCGCAGTTTTCGGAATCAGTAAATCAACTGTACACAATGACGTGACAAAGCGCCTGAGTAATATTAATCCCCTGCTTTGCAGTGAGGTAAGAGAAATTCTTGAAGAAAACAAGGCACAGCGTCATATCAGAGGCGGAATGGCTACAAAAGAGAAATACATAAAGTTAAGTAAAAACAAATAAAAAATTGAAAGGAAGTTTAAAATGAAAATAGGATTTATAGGTTGCGGAAATATGGCGTCTGCAATCATCGGAGGAATATTTGAAAACAGAAAAAATTCCGATGAAATTTATGCCTTTGATATTTATGCTCCTGCAGTAAAAAAATGCAAAGAAGCTTATCCTATTATTGAATGTAAGGATGAATGTGATGTCGTTTCAAACAGCGATATCGTTTTCCTTGCAGTTAAGCCTAACGTAATTGCAGACGTTCTAAAAAAAATAGATAAGGCCGTTAAAGAAAATAATGTACTTATAATTTCTATTGCGGCAGGAAAAACAATAGATTTCCTTTCAGGCTATCTGAAAAATAATATCAGATTAGTTAGAGTAATGCCAAATATAAATGCAAAGGTCGGGGAAGCAATCAGTGCTTATTGTTGTAATGAAAATGTTACTGAAAATGATAAAGAAAACGTTGAAGCTCTTTTGAACTGTATCGGCAAAGCAATGGCACTTGATGAAAGCTTCTTCCCTCTTTTCGGAGTAATCGGCGGATGCGCTCCTGCTTTTGCTTATATGTTTATTGATGCTCTTGCAAGAGCAGGCGTTAAAAACGGAATGAAAAAGGACGACGCCTTAAAAATAGCTGCTCAGACTGTTTATGGCAGTGCTAAAATGATTCTCGAAAGTGATGAACATCCTTGGAAATTGATTGATAATGTTTGCTCACCCGGAGGCACAACAATAGAGGGCGTTACCTCATTGCAGGCAGACGGCTTTGAAGCCGCTGTTCACAATGCAGTAGATAAGGCGCTCGATAAGGATAAAAGGTTATAATTTTACTGCAAAAAAGCAACCTCATTAATGAGGTTGCTTTTTTTACATAATTAAAAATTCAAGCAAACGGTTATCATATCATCGCAATAGCTTGCTGATATTTTTCCTCCCATTTCGTCCGTTAGATATTTTGCAATTGACAAACCTATTCCTGTGGATTCTCTGCCATTTGATACAGTATAAAATCTGTCAAATAATTTACTCACCTGAACCTCGTCAAGTCCTTTTGCAGTATTTTTAAATTCGATTATCCCATCATCAGTCAACGATATATATAAATCTCCGTCAGAATATTTGGAGGCATTTGAAAGTATATTATTAATTATCCTGGAAAGAGAATCTCTGTTTAAACGTTTAGTAACAGGCTTTTCGGGAAAAGAAATCTCCGGATTAATATTCTTTTCGGAAATAACAGTATAGCTTGCGGCAAGGGATTTTTCCAACTCTGTTTGCAAACAAACATCTTCGAGCTTTACATTATCTTTGTTTAAAAGAACCAGCGAATACCTAAACAGCTCCTCGGTAAGTTTACTCATTGACTTTGCTCTTTCACTGATTATTGCCGAATACTCTTTAATTTCTTCAAAATTACTGCTGTCTTCAATCATTTCGGTATATCCGTTTATGGCAGTCAGCGGTGTTCTTAAATCATGAGAAATATTTGTTATTGCAGTACTGATTTCATCATTCTTTGACTTTATAAGCAATTCTTTATTTCTTAAGGTTTTCAGATTAGAATTCAAGTAATTGACTGCTTTTATCAAAGCTTTATCACCTGTTGAAAGGGTAATTATTGCATTTGTATCATTATTTAGAATATCATTTAGCTGACAGTTTATGCTTTTAAACTCCTTAGTTATCATTATTTGCTTCGCAGATAAAGCAATAATAACTAATAAAAGGCCTGTAATTATTACAAATGCAATTTTCATAATATCACCTAAACAATATCCTTTTTCTTAAATACAGCGATACCTATTGATGTGCTTAGTACAATTATTCCTGCGGAATATATTAAAAAGCTTGACTTAAATTCAAAGCTTGTTTCATCGATAGCACCGGATAATTGAATACATTGACCCATAGGATTTATATCGTTCAAAGCTTCATAAATCTGTCTTTTTTTACCTGAAACGTAATATGGATTTTGTTGAGATGGCTCAGTAACCAATTCGCCGTTTTCATTCATACAAATACTTTCCGGATAAATTTCAGGCTCGCTCAATGCTGATGTTATTGCAGTAGCAGTAAAAAACAATACAATGGTTATAACTAAAGATGTAACGGCAACTGCTGATTTTTTACTCCAGTTCATTGCTATTGCCAGATATAATGCAATATATGCACAGGTCGTTAGATATATCAAAAAAGCAGTAATGATTATTCTTGATACCTTAACTGCAAAAGCCTTATTAAAAATAAAGCCGAAAATCAATGCTCCGCTATAATATGAAACAAAAATAAGAAAAGCAGCAAAGCAACAAATCATCAGCTTTGACTGATAAATGCCTGTTCTTGATTTACCGATAATTATTTTATTTCTAAAGGTGCCGTTAGAATATTCAGTTCCCACAAATAAGCTCACAAAAATCGCAATTGCAAATCCGATTACCAAAGCAATTCCGAAAAAGCTTGAATCTATGCTGACGTCTATTTCAGAGATTTTTGAACCAATATATGTGTATATCTGCAGACATCCTCCGAACAAAAAAACTAAAGATAACAATGCATAAAAAAGCTTGTTCTTAAACAGTCTTAACATTTCCGATGATAAGAGATTTTTCATAATTCAGCACCTCCAACAAGATTAATAAAGTAACTCTCAAGACTTTCGTCCGACTCCGACATAGTTATAACCTTACAACCTAATTTACTTAATTCCGTAACAAAATCAGTAACATTAAGATTTGCAAAAATATAGGCCTCGTCATCGGAGGTAACAGAATATTCTATTCTTTTATCATCAAGATAACAGATAAGCGGATTAATATCATTAACCTTGACTTTAACGCATTTTCTGCATTTGGATTCCAATTCCGCCGCACTTATTTCAGTGATGATACTTCCCTTATCAATAAATCCGTAATGAGTTGCAAGCCTTGAAAGCTCATCAAGAATATGGCTTGAAATTAAAACAGTTATCCCCATTTCATTATTAAGTTTTAATATCAGCTCTCTAATTTCAACAATTCCCTGTGGGTCTAGTCCGTTAATAGGCTCATCAAGAATAAGAAAATCGGGATTTCCTGCAAGTGCAATCGCAATACCAAGCCTTTGCTTCATACCAAGTGAAAAATTACGAACCTTTTTCTTTCCTGTATTTTCAAGTCCTACAAGCTCTAAAAGCTCCGAAACAGTAGCATAATCAGTATTGCCAATAAGCTTATACTGGTATTTTAAGTTTTCCTCAGCAGTCAAATCCAAGTATATTGACGGTGTTTCAACAACTGCCCCTATTCTCTTTTTTACTTTGTTAATATCAGGATTGTTGTTTTCAATATTATAGATAGAAAAAGAACCTGATGTTGGATTTTGCAAACCGCAAATAATTCTGATAAGCGTTGTTTTACCTGCTCCGTTTTTACCCACAAAACCGTATATTGAGCCTTTAGGTATGTGCATTGTCAGGTTATTCAGTGCTGTGAAATTTTTGTACTTTTTTGTTATTGAATTGGCTTCAAGTACATATTCCATAATAAAGACCTCCTTTTGCCTTATGTGTTTATTATAAAAGGCAAAGGTAAAAAGAGCAGTAAAGACATTAGTAAAAAAACAGTAAATTATTTAAAGACAAATCCTATTCCCCAAACCGATTCAATACCCTCCTTTGAACTATACTGCTTTAGCTTTTTACGCAAATTTGAAATATGTTGTTTCAAAGAATATTCAGTGCAATCGGGTGTATCAAGACTGATTGCTTCAAGAATATATGATTTTGCCAAAACCTTTTCGGGTGCCTGTACAAACAGCTTAAGAAGTGCAAATTCCGTTTTTGTCAATGCAACAGTCTGATTGTTAATTTTAGCAGAATAGGAAACCATATCTATTTCTATATCATTATATTTAAAAACCGTTCCCGAAAATAAACTCTTCCTTCTAAGCTGAACATTTATTCTTGCAAGCAGCTCTCCCCTGTCAAATGGCTTTGTTATATAATCCAATGCACCGCTTGAAAGCAAGGAAATTTTATCATCAACACTTGCCTTTGCGCTTAACACAATTACAGGTATATCTTTGATTTTAGGCAGTAATTCTTCACCTGTAAGTCCGGGTAACATTAAGTCAAGCAAAATTAAATCGGGGTTGTTATTTTCAAGAATAAGTAATGCTTCAGTTCCCGACCAAGCCCTAAGAACAAGAAAGCCCTCTTTTGTCAGCATATCATATAGCATTTCATTAATATGTACATCATCATCAATGACTAAGATTTTTTTCATATTATCACCAAAATAATTATACAACAATTAAGCATACATACAAGAAAATAATAGTAAAGAAACAGTAAAGATTAAAAAGCGGTGCAGATTTACTGCACCGTTTAATGATTACATATATTTTTTGATTTCGTCGACCATATCTGTCTTTTCCCAGGAAACGCCAAGGTCTTCCCTGCCCATATGACCATAGGCGGCAACCTTGCTGTAGATTGGCTTTCTCAAATCAAGTCTATCAATGATAGCAGACGGACGAAGATCAAATACCTTATTAACGATTTCACTGATTTCCTCATCTGATTTAGTACCTGTTGCGAAGGTGTCAACCATAACAGAAACAGGCTTTGCAACGCCGATTGCATAGGCAAGCTCAACCTCACACTTTTTAGCAAGACCTGAAGCAACTATGTTTTTAGCAACCCATCTTGCAGCATAGGCGGCGCTTCTGTCAACCTTGGTCGGATCCTTACCGCTGAATGCTCCGCCACCGTGACGTGCATATCCGCCATAGGTATCAACAATAATTTTTCTTCCAGTTAAGCCTGAATCACCTGCGGGACCGCCTATAACAAATCTGCCTGTAGGATTTACAAAATATGTAATATCCTCATCAATAAGCTCAGCAGGAATTGTTGTTTTAATTACCTTTTCAATAATGTCCTCACGAAGCTGTGAAAGCTCTACATCAGCACTGTGCTGGCTTGATACGACAACTGCCTTAACCTTAACCGGCTTGTCGTCCTCATATTCAACAGTAACCTGAGTTTTTCCGTCGGGATAAAGATAAGGAAGTGTTCCGTTTTCTCTAACCTCTGTAAGCTTAACTGCAAGCTTATGAGCAAGGCTGATAGGAAGCGGCATAAGCTCCTCGGTTTCGTCACAGGCAAAGCCAAACATCATTCCCTGATCACCTGCACCGTTAAGATTATATTTATCCTCTTCGCTGTTTTTCAGCTCATATGACTTATCAACACCCATAGCAATATCTGTTGACTGCTTATCAAGTGCTGTCAGAATTGCACAGGTATTACCGTTAAAGCCTTTTTTGTCATCGTCATATCCGATATCACAGATTATCTTTCTTGCAACAGCAGGAATATCAATCTGAGCATTAGTTGTTATTTCACCCATAATAAGCACCTGACCTGTTGTGCAGGTTGTTTCGCAGGCAACACGACTCATAGGATCCTGTTTAATAAGCTCGTCAAGTATTCCGTCTGAAATCTGATCGCAGATTTTATCGGGATGACCTTTAGTTACAGACTCACTTGTAAATAAATATTTTGACATATAAATTCCTCCTTTTAAAACAAAAAACACACGCACCAAGCGTGTGAATAAAGACCTCATCACTCGGTATCCGCAGGTATTAGCACCTTACAATAAGCAGGTTGCTGTGGCATCATCGGGCCTGTCCCTCAGCCACTCTTGATAAAGCTTATTTATATTATGTGACAATGATACAACAAACAAGTCGATATGTCAATAATAATTTGAAATTGAAATAAACTAATATGAAAATTACCAAAAAAATTTTCATTTATAAAATAAAATTATCAATAGTGTTGCATTTTGTTTATAATTAGTTTATAATTAGTTTGTATATAAATACAGATTTTGCACATTAAGGAGGAAAAATAATGGCAAAGAAAACCGTATTCATTACCGGCGGTACCGGTAATATGGGTTGGGCTGCTGTTCAGGAAATGATGAAGCATCCAAGTGATATCAACATCAAGATGCTTGCAAGAAAGAGCCCAAAAAATGAGGAAAAGCTTAAGCCTCTTATGGGTAAGCCAAACGTTAAAATCGTTTGGGGTGACCTTGGCGACTATGACAGCATTTTGGAGGGCGTTACAGGCTCTGACTACGTTCTTCACGTAGGCGGTATGGTATCCCCAACTGCTGACTGGAAGCCCTACAGAACACAGAAAACAAATATCGGTGCTGCTGAAAATATTTGTAAAGCAGTTCTTGCTCAGCCGGACCCGGATGCAATAAAGGTTTGCTACATCGGTACTGTTGCTGAAACAGGCGGACGTAACTATCCTATCCATTGGGGACGTTGCGGTGACCCGATTAAAATTTCTATCTATGACCATTATGCTATTTCAAAGACTGTTGCTGAACGTACATTCGTTGAAAGCGGTATAAAGAACTGGGTAGTAATGCGTCAGTCAGGTATTCTTTATCCTAATATTCTTAAGAATATGGACCCGATTATGTTCCACGTACCTGTAAACGGTGTTCTTGAGTGGTGTACTGTTGAGGATTCAGGACGTCTTATGTGTAACCTTGTTCTTGAAGATAAGGCAGGTCACCTTGGCTCTGATTTCTGGAATCATTTCTACAATATCGGTTCCGGTAAGGAATACAGAATTTCCAACTATGAGTTTGAATGTCTCCTTCTCGGCACACTCGGTCTTGCAGGCCCTGAAAAGCTCTTTGAACCTAACTGGTTTATCACAAAGAACTTCCACGGTCAGTTCTATGCAGACGGTGACAAGCTTGAAGATTATCTCCACTTCCGTGAGAATCTTCCTGTTAAGGATTATTTCGACAGACTTGCTACTCAGGTTGAATTCTATTTCAAAATACCGAGATATCTTCCTAAAAACCTTGTTGCAGCCTGTGCTAAGCCGTTTATGAAGAAGATTGCTGAAACTCCTGATTTCGGTACTCTTGACTGGGTTAAAACCAACAATGAGGTTCGTTTGAGTGCTTACTACGGCTCTCTTGATGAATGGAAGAAGATTCCTTCAAAGTGGGAAGACTTTGAAATCATCAAATTTGATAAGGATAACAGTGCTGCAGAGCAGTATAAGCTTGACCACGGCTATGATGAGTCAAAGCCTGAATCAGAGCTTGATATAGAGGATATGAAGCAGGCTGCTAAATTCCGTGGCGGTGAATGTCTCAGCGAAACAATGGTTAAGGGTGATATGGCTACAAAGCTTAAGTGGAAATGTGGTCTCTGCGGTGCAGAGTTTGAGGCTTCTCCTGCTCTTATCCTTCTCGGTGGTCATTGGTGCCCTGAGTGCTATATTCCTCAGAAGGAATGGAACTATGACGCTGTGGCAAGAACTAATCCGTTCTTCGCACAGGTTTGGTATCCAAGCCATAAGAAAGACGAAAACAACGTATATAAGTTTGATGATATGTTCCAGATTGACGGCGTTAAGTGGGACGATATCAAGAGATAAAACAAAATCTGTATACATAAATACAACCCCTCTTTTCAGAGGGGTTTACTTTTTATTATCTTAAATCAAATAAACTCTTTGAGCTGCTCTGGTGAAAAGGAATAGGTTTTATTACAGAAATGGCATTTTACCTCAGTATTCTCTCCACTGTCAATCATTTCCCGAAGTGCCTCTCTGCCTGTGGAAATCAGTGCACTGACAACCTTGTCCTTTGAGCAATTACATTTATAAAATGCCTCGCTTTCATCAAGCTTTTCAATATTCATACCTTTCATTGCTCTTTTTGCAATATCATCGGCAGTCATACCCTTTGAAAGCATAGTTGTTACAGGCTCAATATCACTCATTGAATATTCTATCTTGCTGATAATTTCCTCCGGACAACCCGGCAAAAGCTGAATGATAAAACCGCCTGCCGCAGATACAGACAAATCCGGATTAACAAGAACACCAAGGGCGCAAACAGAAGGCGTTTGCTCGGAAACTGCAAAATAATTTGTTATATCCTCTGCGATTTCACCGCTGACAATCTGTGTACTGCCGGAATAAGGCTCCTTCATTCCTATGTCCTTAATAACATATAGATAACCATCAGTACCTACTGTACCTCGTACATCAAGCTTTCCTTGACTGTTAAGGGGAATTTCAACAACCGGATTTTCCACATATCCCCTTGCATTACCGCTACTGTCGGATACTGCAATCAATGTCCCTGCCGGGCCTCCTCCGTTAAGTCTTAACGTAATGCTGTCATCATTGCCCTTCAGCATATCGCCCATCATTGATGCGGCTGTAATAAGCCTGCCCAAAGCGGCTGTATTAACGGCAGAGGTTTTATGAATTTTTTCCATTTGAGATATCATATCGGTTGTATCTGCGGCAATTACAAATGCACTGCCGTCGTCAGTAATATATCTAACAATTTTTCCCATAAATCAATTTTTCCTTTTACAAATAAAATATAATCTTTCGCTGTCATTTTTCGGAGCATTAAAACTTAAATCATCATAAATTGCAAAAATGTCAAAATTATAAAGAACTGATTTCAGCTCATCAACAGAATATGCCTTTTCACAAAATTCTTCACTGTATCTATCATAGCTTTTACCGTTATATACAAAAAAATCAAGTAAAATTCGTACAACATTATCCTCTTGAAGCTCATTATCCCAAGATAAAAAGAATTCATCTTCATCAAAAATAAAAGTGTTATCAGCAAGTATTTTATTATGCTTATAAACTGTGTTGACGTCAAAAATAAAAACACCGTCATTGTCCAAAGAATTGTAAACACAGTTAAAGCATTTTTCAACCATTGACAAATCTGTAAGATGATTAATACTGTCAAGACAGCAAACACATAAATTAAATTTTTTCTCAAAGGAAAAGTCAGTCATATCTCCGCAAAAATACTGAATGCTCCCCTGAGCCTTGCTGTCAGCCACGGAAAGCATTTCCGAGGATAAATCAAGACCGATTACATCAAAACCTTTTTTGCTTAAATTCAAAGCGACAGAGCCTGTTCCGCAGGCCAGGTCAAGCACCCTTCCCTTTTTGTCAGAAAGGGAGCTAAAAAGGCGTACTAAATAATCGGTCCTTTTTTCATATTCAACATTTTCCGTTAAAGCGTCATAGAATTCAGCAAACGTATTATAACTGCTCATTATCTTCCTGTGCCTTAATTCTCTCAAATATCTTGTCATAGCCGTCACAGCCGTATTGCAAGGAACGATTTACCCTGCTGATTGTGGCAGTTGAAGCACCTGTTGCATTGACAATATCTGTGTAAACACATTTTTCGGAAAGCATTTTTGCAACAACAAGCCTTTGGCTGATTGTCTTAAGCTCCTGAACAGTACACAGGTCCTCAAAGAATGCATAGCAATCCTCCTGTGTTTCAAGTGCAAGAATAGCTTTAAATAAAAAATCAAGATTATCATCCTGTAATTTTCTGCTCATAAATTATCACCTCGTTACAGTAATCATATTGTAACACACTAAATCGTGAAAGTAAAGAAAAATTCCCGAATAAATCGGGAATTTTAATTATTCTTTTATAAGCTCATCATAAAAATCAAAGCAATCAAAGGTTGCAAAATAATCCTTTGGAGTTTCAGCCCTGCGGATAAGCTTAAATGAGCCATCTTGATTAAGTAAAATTTCAGAGCTTCTGAGCTTACCGTTATAATTATATCCCATTGAAAATCCATGAGCACCGGCATCATGAATGAAAAGATAATCACCCATTTCAATTTTTGGGAGCATTCTATCGATAGCAAACTTATCGCAGTTTTCACAAAGAGAACCTGTAACATCATACTTACAATTACAAAGCTCTTTTTCCTTGCCGAGAACAGTAATATGATGATATGCACCGTAAATTGCGGGACGCATAAGATTAGCTGCACATGCGTCAACACCTATGTATTCTTTATGTGTATGCTTTTCATTAATTGCCTTTGTAACCAAACCGCCGAAAGGTCCAAGCATATATCTGCCAAGCTCGGTAAATATTGCTACATCGTCCATTCCTGCAGGTACAAGAACCTCCTCATATGCTTGTCTTACACCTTCACCTATAACAAAAATATCGTTTGGCTCCTGCTCAGGTCTGTAAGGAATGCCGATACCTCCTGAAAGGTTAATAAATGTAATATGTACTCCCAGCTTTTTGTTAAGGTCAACTGCAAGCTCAAAAAGAATTTTTGCAAGCATAGGATAATATTCGTTAGTTACGGTATTTGAGCAAAGGAAGGAGTGAATACCGAATTCCTCAACGCCCTTATCTCTCATAATCTCAAAAGCCTTATAAATCTGCTCTGTTGTCATACCGTATTTTGCATCACCGGGGTTATCCATAATATCATTTGTAATTTTAAATACTCCGCCCGGATTGTAACGGCAGCTCATCTTTTTCGGCAATCTGCCGCAGGCTTTTTCCACCGCTTCAATATGAGTAATATCATCAAGATTGATAATACCGCCTAAATCATTACAATACTTGAATTCCTCAATAGGAGTATCGTTAGAGGAAAACATAATATCGTCTCCTACAGCGCCGACTGTTCTTGACATCATAAGCTCAGGCTTTGAAGAGCAGTCACATCCACAGCCGTATTCACGAAGAATATTAATCAAAAAAGGATTAGGTGTTGCTTTGACCGCAAAGTATTCCTTGTAGCCCTTATTCCAAGAAAAAGCCTTTTTCAGATTTTCGACATTTTCTCTGATACCCTTTTCATCATAAATATGAAAAGGCGTCGGATACTTTGCCGCAATTTCTTCAACCTTTTCTTTTGTTACAAATGGCCTCTTTTCCATTTTTTTAATCCTCCTGTATCATCACAGATTTCTCTATATAGTTTTTAATTCCGTTAATCCCCTGCCCTGTTACGGCAGAAAACGGTATGATATGAACATCTCCTGCAAATTGAAGCTCCTGTCTTGATAACTTCAGCCTTTCCTCATAGGCTTTTTTCTTCAGCTTATCTGCCTTTGTCATAACAATTATAAAAGGAATATTCATCTCCTTCATAAAGTTAATCATACCCTCATCATCTTTAGTTAAAGGGTGTCGCATATCAATAAGCTGAATTACGAGGGCAATGTTTCTTTCTGTTTTAAAATAGCCTTCCATAAGCTCACTGAAACGGCCAAGCTCCTGCTTGCTTAGCTTTGCATAGCCGTAGCCCGGTAAGTCCACAAATTTTACATTATCAACATCATAAAAGTTTATTGTCACTGTTTTACCGGGAACTGAGCTAACTCTTGCAAGCTGTTTTCTGTTAAAAAGCTTATTCAAAAGAGAACTTTTTCCTACATTTGACCTGCCTGCAAAGGCTATTTCAGGCTCATTACTCTCAGGCAGTTGAGATAAAAGACCGTATGCTTTTTCAAATTGAGCTTTATTGTAATTCATAACATTCACCTACTGAGTAACAGATGCGGATTTATCGGTTTTCGACGGAACAATAATATTATTACTTGCTTCTTCTGTCTTTTTTATAGTTGGTTTAATTTTTGATTCCAAGGCAACAGAAACAACATCATCAAAGGTTTCGGCAGTTATAAATTTAACCGCATTCTTAACCTCGTCGCAAACATCATCTAAATCCTTTTCATTTTCCTTTGGAATAATTACAGTATCACATCCTGCTTTATAGGCGGCCATTGATTTTTCTTTAAGTCCGCCAATGGGAAGTGCTTTACCCTTTAGGCTAACCTCACCTGTCATTGCTACATTGGATTTAATCGGTATACCTGTAAGCTCGCTGACAAGAGCTGTCGTTATGGCAAGACCTGCAGAAGGACCGTCCTTAGGAATTGCCCCTTCGGGAGCGTGAATATGTATATCCTTGGTTTTATAAAAAGAACTGTCTATACCAAAGTATTCTGCCTTGGAGCGAACATAAGAAACAGCTGTTTTTGCACTTTCCTGCATTACGTCACCGAGATTACCTGTCAGTTCAATTTTGCCGGTACCGTCAAGTGCAGAAACCTCAATAGGAAGCATTGTTCCGCCTACGCTTGTCCACGCAAGACCGTTTACCGTTCCGACAAGGTTTTCCTTGCTTACAGTATCTTTAGTATATTTTCTCTTACCAAGATATTTTTCTATGTTCTTTGACGTTACCTTAAATGTCTTTTCTCCGCTATCAAGGGCTACTGCTCCCTTTCTGCAAAGAGTGGCAATGGTTTTTTCAAGATTTCTGACACCTGCTTCACGAGTATATGATTCAATTATATCGTAAATTGCATCATCGGAAATTTTGAACTCCCTGCCGTTAAACATATGCTTGTCCATTTCTTTTTTAACAAGATGCTTCTTCGCAATATTGAACTTTTCAAGAGCAGTATATGAATTAAGCTCAGTAACCTCCATTCTGTCATACAGAGGCTCTGCAATGGCAGAAACATCATTAGCCGTTGTAACAAAAAGAACCTTGCTTAAATCAAGCGGAAATTCAATATAATGGTCAGTAAAGGTGCTGTTTTGTTCGGGATCAAGTGCTTCAAGAAGTGCGGATGAAGGATCACCCTTAAAATCATTTCCTACCTTATCTATTTCGTCAAGAAGGATAATCGGATTCATTGTTCCTGCTTTGATTACTGCTTCAACAATTCTTCCCGGCATTGAGCCTATATAAGTCTTTCTGTGACCTCTTATTTCAGCCTCGTCGTGTATTCCGCCCAAAGCAATGCGAACATACTTTCTGCCCATGCTTTTTGCAAGAGATTTGACAATAGAGGTTTTACCTACTCCCGGAGGACCTGCAAGGCAAAGAATCTGACCGCTGAAATCAGGATTTCTTTTATAAACAGCAAGTGAATCAACAACTCTTTCCTTAACCTTATCAAGTCCGTAATGGTCCTTGTCAAGAACTTTTCTTGCTTTTTCAAGGTTGATATTATCCTTTGTATATTTACCGAAAGGAATTTCAAGGCATTTATCAAGATAATTTCTTTCAACAGTACCCTCGTGTGATCCGCCTGGCATTTTCATCAGCTTGTCGCACTCTTTTAAAAGCTTTTCTCTGATTTCGTCAGAGCATTTAAGAGAATTGATTTTTTGTCTGTATTCGTCAGCCTCTTCAACAGGATTGTCGAATTCTCCAAGCGTTTCGGCAATAACCTTCATCTCTTCACGAAGGTAATATTCACGCTGATTTTTGTCTATTTCCTCTTGAACCTTTGCCTGAATTTCAGATTCTATTTCAAGGGAGGTATTTTCTTTTTTCAAGGAAACAATCAACTGTCTAAGCCTGTCAATAGGCTTTAGAGTTTCAAGAATAACCTGCTTATCGCTGTAATCAAGAAAAGTGTTGGAGCAAATATAATCGGCAAGCTCACCGCTTTTTTTGATGGAAATTACCTTTGCAATAACGTCACCGCTTATTTTAGGCATAAGAGATGCATAATTTTCAAACTCTCTTTTAACTGCCCTCTGATAGGCAATTTCTTCATTGCTGACAATTTCATTGTGTTCTCTTTCAAAGACCTTAACATAACCTGAAAGATATTGATTATCGGAATTAAGGTTAAGAATTTTTCCTCTGTCAACGCCTTCAACAACTACTCTGAGATTTTCGCTGTTGGGAATTCTGAGCATCTGCTTTATTCTGCAAAGTACACCAATTTCAAATATATCTGCAATTTCCGGTTCATCAACAGAAGCATCCTTTTGACATACAAGAAATACCCTCTGATCCTTTTCCATTGCAACCTTGAGAGCCTTAACGCTCTTCTTTCTTCCCACATCGAAATGAAGCACCATATCGGGAAAAACAACAAGCCCTCTCAAAGGAATAACGGGAACCTCAACCATATTAACTTCTTCAATTAAATCTTCACTAAAATTATTTATACGTTCCGTCATTTAATAACCTACTTAAATAATATAAATTACAATAAATTATATACTAATATACGAAAAAAGGCAACTACTATTTTATAACATTATTTCATTTATCAATGTAAAAACAGCACACCATTAAAGATGTGCTGTAGAATTAAAACAATCAAGCATTTTTCAAGCTGTCTGCCGTAAGAAGCTTTGGCTTTTTATTAGGATTTCTCAGAACAATAGGCTCATCGCCGTTTCTAACGGAATCCTCAGTGATAATAATTTTCTCAATAGTATAGTCACTGGGAACCTTATACATCAAATCCGTAAGAACAGACTCAAATACGCTTCTGATTCCTCTTGCACCGGTATTTCTTTCAAGAGTGATATCGGCAATAGCCTCTAAGGCATCCTTCTTAAATTCAAGGGTTACGGAATCCATTTCAAATAGCTTTTGATACTGCTTAACAATAGCATTCTTCGGCTCTGTCATAATCCTGATAAGTGCATCCTTATCGAGATTTTCAAGAACTGTAATAACGGGAATTCTTCCGATAAGCTCAGGAATAAGACCGTACTTAACTAAATCGTGCTGAACAGTTTGCTTCAGAATATCGGATTTATCAGCCTTATCAGCACCGATGTCTGCGCCGAAGCCCATAGCCTTTCCGCCGATACGCTTTTCAATAATCTTATCAATTCCGTCAAATGCACCGCCGCAGATAAAAAGAATATTACTTGTATCAATCTGAATAAATTCCTGCTGAGGATGCTTTCTTCCGCCTCCCGGGGGTACATTTGATACAGTACCCTCAAGAATTTTAAGAAGCGCCTGCTGAACACCTTCACCGCTTACATCACGTGTTATTGAACGGTTTTCGCTCTTTCTTGAAATCTTATCAATTTCATCAACGTAAATTATACCACGTTGTGCCTTTTCAATGTCAAAATCAGCGGCCTGAATAAGACGAAGCAGTATATTTTCAACATCCTCTCCGACATAGCCTGCTTCAGTCAGCGTTGTTGCGTCCGCAATTGCAAAAGGAACATTCAGAATCTTTGCAAGCGTCTGAGCAAGCATTGTTTTGCCAACACCAGTAGGACCGAGAAGAAGAATATTACTTTTCTGCAGCTCTACGCTATCGGATTTATTTGAGCTGTAAATTCTCTTATAGTGATTATACACAGCAACCGAAAGAGCTTTTTTTGCATCCTCCTGACCGATAACATACTCGTCAAGCTTTGCCTTAATTTCTTCAGGCTTTGGCAAAACGGAATTTTCCGGTGTGGAATGAGGTCTGTCAGGTGAAGAGGTTTCTGCTATTAAGTCATAGCAAAGTGCAACACATTCATCACAAATAAACACACCGGGACCTTCTATTAACTTATGAACCATTGATTCAGATTTGCCGCAGAAGGAACATCTTGCGACAACTTTTCTTGAATCGTCACGTGCCATTAAATCTACCTCTAAAAATTATCTTTTTTCAATAACCTTGTCAACAAGACCGAATTCAAGTGCTTCCTGAGCAGAAAGCCAATGGTCTCTGTCGGTAGCCTGCGTTAATTCCTCAAGGGTTTTTCCGCAGTTTTCAGCCATAATAGAATTGAGCTTTTTCTTAGTATTAAGAATATGCTGAGCAGCAATTTCAATTTCAGTAGCCTGACCTTCTGTTTTTCCAAGAGGCTGATGAATCATAACCTCAGCGTTAGGAAGACAAATTCTTTTACCCTTTGCACCGCTTGAAAGCAGGAAAGCGCCCATAGAAGCAGCCATACCGATACAAATAGTTGATACATCACATTTGATGTACTGCATTGTATCATAGATAGCCATACCGTCAGTTACAGAACCGCCGGGGCTATTAATATAAAGACTGATATCCTTTTCCTTATCCTGACCCTCAAGGAACAAAAGCTGTGCAACAACAAGTGACGCAGTTGTTGAATTTACTTCGTCTGATAACACTATAATTCTGTCATTTAAAAGTCTTGAAAAAATGTCCATTGAGCGTTCGCCGGCACCGGTCTGCTCAATAACGTAAGGTACTAATGCCATTAAAATCACTATCCTTTAATATTTGAAAAAATTATACAATTATTCTTTAACTGCTGAATCTACGATGATATCAACAGCTTTTCTTGTCTTAATGTCAGCGGCAAGCTGGTCGGGAGTAACTGCCTTTTTAACCTGCTCTGCCTCCATCTGATACTGCTCTGCAAGCTTATTAACCTCAGCTTCAATTTCCTCTTCGGTAGCTTCAAGCTTTTCAGCGTCAACGATTGCTTCAAGAGCAATAGAAGCCTTAACCTGATTTTCGGCACCTTCTCTAAAGGTTTCCTTAAAGCTGTCCATATCCTGTCCCATATATGAAAGATATGTGTTAAGGTCAATGCCCTGCATCTGAAGTCTGTATGCATAGTCCTGAATCATTTCATCAGTTCTCTTGTCAAACATACATTCGGGAATTTCACATTCCATATTTTCAACAACCTGCTCAATAAGCTGGTTTTCAAAATCAGACTTTGCTTTTTCTTCTTTTCTTTCGGAAATCTGCTTTTTCAAATCTTCCTTGAGCTCATCAAGAGTATCAAATTCAGAAACGTCCTTTGCAAATTCATCGTCAAGCTCTGGCATTTCTTTTGTTTTGATTTCGTGAATTTTGCATTTGAAAACTGCATCCTTACCGCCGAGGTCACCTGCATAATCATCAGGAAAAGTTACGTTTACGTCAAACTCCTCATCAGGCTTATGTCCGACAATCTGATCCTCAAAGCCTGGAATAAATGAATTTGAGCCAAGCTCAAGAGGATAATTTTCACCCTTACCGCCTTCAAAAGCTACACCGTCAACAAAGCCTTCAAAATCAATCTCAGCGGTATCACCCATCTCTGCCGGTCTGTCCTCAACTGATACAAGACGTGAATTTCTGTCAAGCATATTTGTAAGCTCTGAATCAACATCCTCATCGGTAGCCTCTGTAGGAAGCATTGCTGCTTTAAGTCCCTTATAGTCACCAAGCTTAACTTCAGGATATACAGTAACCTTCATTTTCATTTCAACGCCTTCTGCCTTGCTCATTACAGGAACTTCAAGGTCATAAGGTGAATCAACAGTTCTGAGACCAGCTTCGTTAATTGCATCGGTAACAGCCTGCGGATAAACGATTTCAAGAGCTTCTTCATAAAAAGCGCCTTCACCGTACATTTTTTCAACCATTCCCTGAGTAGCTTTACCCTTTCTGAAGCCGGGAAGCTGAATAGATTTTCTTTGCTTCATAAATGCAGATTTACAAGCATCTGTAAATACCTCAGGAGTAACGGTAACTTCAATTTCGTAAACATTTGTATCAACTTTATTTGATGATTTAAGTGCCATTTTATTGACCTCCTAACTAATTTTTATAATTACCGAAATGGCATTATAACATATATTAACAACAATATCAAGTAATTTTAAAATTTCTTAACAAGGTACGGAACAAAATTAAGCCTATCTGCTGAAATAAGCTTAAAGTCAATTCCGTTTACAGTATCATCAATAGAAAATTTTGCCGCCGCACCGTGAAGATGCCCATAATAGCATTTCTTTATACTTGAAACAGTGAGAATATTTAAAATTTCTTCACAAACATCATTTGTGGTAATCGGCGGATAATGGAGAAAAACAATTTTCTCATCATTTTTTGCACTGTCTATTGAGGCTTTAATGCGCATAACCTCTCTGTTTAAAACCTTTTCGTCCTTAGCCTCATCGCTGTCGAAGAACCATCCTCTGCTTCCGCAGACGGAAAAGCCGTCAAAATCATAAGAGTTATTGTGAAGAAATGAAATTGAATCAAAATTATTATCTTCAACAAATTTATTCATTTTTGATGCTGTGTTCCACCAATAATCGTGGTTTCCCTTAAGAATAATTTTCTTACCATTTAGGGAATCAATAAATTCAAAGTCTTTTAAAAGCTCGTTAAAATTCATTGCCCAGCTGATATCCCCCGCTATAACGGTATAATCCTCAGTAGTTATTAAATTATTCCAATTTTTTTGTAATTTTTCCGTATAATTCTGCCAGCCCTCAAAAGAATCCATTGGCTTGTTTGTACCAAATGACAAATGAGTATCTGCAATAGCAAAAAGTGACATATTTTCTCCTTATTAATTAATAAAATAACTATGTATAAAAGAAATAAACAGACAAATAATATAACAGATAATTGAATTAATTTCGGTTATCTAACTTAAGCAAGCGGTATATAAACCGAAAGGAGTGAAAGTAATGGATAACGAAATCAAGGGAATTATGTGTGAGGTTAAAAACTGCAAATATCACGATCAGTCAAATAACTGTCATGCCGGCACAATCAAGGTAGGTAATCAGTCTGCTACAAGCGTATCTGATACTGCCTGCGAAACTTTTGAATGCAGTGACAGCTGTGGTTGCAAATAATTAACTCATAAACTAAAAACGGCTCTGAAAACCTATGCGAATTCAGAGCCGTATTTTTTATAAATCAAGAAGCTTGAATACCATCTGACTCATATCTTCCTTGTTGCAGACATTGTTAAATCTTACTGCTTTATCCTTAAGTGAAGCAAGAGGCTTTGGAATTTCAGCCCCTGTTACCTTATTGAGCTCGTCTACCATTGAGAATTCGTCAAGCTCGGGAGCTTTTCCGTCAAGCACAGCATTTAATACACTTGCGGAGAATTTATAAGGTGAAGCTGTAGAGTCAATAACCGTCGGAATATCGTCTCCGCTTTCCCTTACGTATTCATCATAAACCTTAACAGCAACAGCAGTATGCGTATCACAAAGATAATTATATTTATCAAAGTGATATTTAATTGTGCTGTCAACATTTTCCTCACTTGTGAAGCCTGCGTCAAACACCTTTTGAATATCAAAAATAAGCTTATCTGAAACAGTATATTTACCGCTATTTGAAAGCTGAGCCATAAGGTCTTTAACAAGAGTATCATCACAGCCGCTCATATGATAAAGCAGTCTTTCAAGATTTGAAGAAATAAGAATATCCATTGATGGTGATGTTGTTGTATAGAAAGCTCTGTTTCTGTCATATGTTCCTGTTTTAAGGAAATCAGTCAAAACATTATTTGAATTTGAAGCGCAAACAAGAGTTTTGATAGGCAGACCCATCAATTTAGCATAATAGCCTGCAAGGATATTACCAAAGTTACCTGTTGGCACAACAGCATTAATTTCGTCACCTGCTTTGATTTTGCCCATCTCGATAAGGTCGCAGTATGCAGAAAAATAATAAACTATCTGCGGAACAAGGCGTCCCCAGTTAATAGAATTAGCAGAGGAGAACATCATATTCTTTTCTGCAAGCTGAGCCTTAATATCATTATCTGTAAAGATAGCTTTAACAGCACTCTGTGCATCGTCAAAGTTTCCGTTAATAGCGCAAACAGAAACATTGCTACCTTCCTGCGTTGTCATTTGAAGCTTCTGCATAGGTGAAACACCGTCGACAGGATAGAATACAAGGATCTTTGTATGATCAACGTCCTTGAAGCCTTCAAGAGCCGCTTTACCTGTATCACCTGATGTCGCAACAAGAATTACGATAGTTTTTCCGTCAGCAGTTTTCTTTGCCGAAACAGTCATAAGATACGGCAAAAGCTGAAGAGCCATATCCTTAAAAGCACAGGTAGGTCCGTGCCAAAGCTCAAGAATGTTTTTATTTCCGTCTACATTAACAGTAGGAGCAATCTTTTCAGATGAAAACTTTTCAGCGTTATATGCGCCCTTTACACAATAATCAAGCTCTTCATCGCTGAAATCTGTCAAATATTCTTTGAGAACTGTTTTAGCTCTGTCTATGTAGCTCATAGGTACCATTGACGAAATTTTTTCAATTGAAAACTGAGGTATTTCACAGGGAACAAAAAGTCCGCCTTCCTCACTGATACCCTGAGCTATTGCCTGAGCAGACGTAACCCTTATTGATTTATCTCTTGTAGATGTATAAAGCATAATAACATATTTCCTTTCTTAAATCTTTTATATTCTATACTAACTCAAAGGCATTTTCAAGATGTTTTATTGATTTTATTTTATTATCTTCAGTATATATTTCAATAACGTCAAATCTGGGCTGTAAATCAGTTTTAAAATCAGAAAGAAAAAGCTTTGCCGAAGCAATTAATTTATTCTGCTTTGATGCAGTCACAAATTCAGCAGGAGTACCAAAGGAATTTTCCGCTCTTTGTTTAACCTCTACAAAGCATATGTATTTTCTGTTTTTAACAATCAAATCAATTTCGCCGAAACGGGTGGTATAATTTGCTTCAATTAATTTGTACTTTTTCTTTTTAAGATATTTTGCTGCCTCAATTTCCCAAAGCTTACCTTTACTGTTCATTATCTATAATCTTCTTTAAAAATGTTTTTCTGTGTATTTCACATATACCGTATTTTTCTATCATTTCATAATGAAGCTTTGTGCCGTAGCCTTTGTGTTTTTCAAACTGATACTGAGGAAATTTTTTAGCCATTTTAAGCATATATCTGTCTCGGCTTACCTTTGCCAAAATAGATGCTGCCGCAATATTAGCGCTTTTGGCATCACCTTTAACGATAGTCCATTCATCAATATCAAGTCCCGGCTTTCTGTTTCCGTCAATCAGTGCAATATCAGGCTTAACCTTAAGACCGTCAACTGCTCTTTTCATTGCAAGATAGGTTGCCTGTAAAATGTTAATTTCATCAATTTCCTTTTCTGTTGCAATGCCTATACTGTAGCAAATGCATTCTTCGCATATCTTATTAAATAACAATTCTCTTTTCTTTTCACTTAACTTTTTAGAGTCGTTTACTCCCTCTATTATATGTCCTTTCGGCAAAATAACCGCCGCCGCATAAACAGGACCTGCAAGAGGTCCCCTACCTGCTTCGTCAACTCCGCATACAATATTATAGCCTTCAGCTAAAGCTTTATTTTCATATTCAAGCCAATCCATAATTACGGTAATTCAAGGGTAATCTTACCCAATTTTCCTCCTCTGAATTCATCACAGAGCATAACAGCGGTTCGCTCATAATCAATTTCTCCGCCTTTGATTAGAAATCCTCTTTTCTTACCTATCAGTTCAAGAATTTCCCAACCCTGCATATTTTCATTTATATCGATTTTATATCTGTTTATAATTGTTTCAGGTCTGGTTTTTGCAAGAACCTCAAGCAATCTGCAAGAGAGAGTTTCAAGGTCTGTTACTTCGTCTTTAACGGCACCTGTAAAAGCAAGCTTATCTCCAACCTCTCTGTCGTCAAACTTTGGCCACAACACACCGGGAGTGTCAAGCAGTTCAATGCCCTTTCCCACGTTGAACCATTGCTGTTGTCTTGTAACTCCTGCTTTATCGGCAACCTTTGCTTTAGCATTGCCTGCCATACGGTTTATAAATGACGATTTTCCCGTATTAGGAATACCGACTACCATAAGTCTTAAGGATTTACCCGCCATTCCTCTTGCTTCATTTTTTTCAATTACAGACGATAAAGCCTTATTAGCGGTTGGAATAAACTGATTTAGACCTTTACCTGTTCTGCAATCAACGGGAATAGCAAACATGCCTTTTGATTTATAGTATTCAACCCACATTTTCGTGGCGTCAGGCTCGGCTATGTCACATTTATTGAGTAAAACAATTCGTGGCTTATTTTTAACAATACTGTCAAGCTCCGGATTAGAAGAGCTGTAAGGAATTCTTGCGTCAACAAGCTCAACAACTCCGTCAACCTTGCTTAAGCTTTCCTTAATGATTCTTCTTGTTTTTGCCATATGACCGGGAAACCACTGAACCGTCTGCTTTTGAAAATCTGCCATTTATGTCACCTGCCTTGAGTTAGTATTATACAGTAACTTATAAAAAATTGCAATAATTGTTATTTTATAAATTAAAAAGCCGTGACGCAAATCACGGCTTTAAGTAATTAAATTTAATTACTGAATATCTTCCTTAACCTTTGCAGCCTTACCTACGCGGTCACGGAGATAATAGAGCTTAGCACGGCGAACCTTACCGGAGCGAATAACCTGAACATCAACAACATTTGGTGAATGCATAGGAAATACTCTCTCAACACCTACACCGTATGAAATGCGGCGAACAGTAAATGTCTTAGAAATGCCTGAGCCCTTAATAGCGATAACCGTACCCTCAAACATCTGAATTCTCTCTCTTGAGCCTTCACGAATGTTTACGGAAACCTTTACAGTATCACCGATATTGAACTTTGGAAGTTCTGCTTTTGTGCTGTCTTTTTCAATTAACTTAAGTGCGTCCATTTTTCTTCCTCCTAAATTTTATGAGATGTTCATATCATAAGCTGAAAGCGGACCATCTTCTGTAATGCTAAACGCAGGCATTATAACGCGTTGCAAGAGATACAACGGAACAAATGCTTAGATATAATAGCATAGAATAATACAAAATGCAAGCATTTTATTTGAAATCTTTATACTTTTTAATAATAAGACATTTTAGCTGTTGCAGGGTTAAGGTCTTTAATATTTCCGTCTTCATCAAAAACTAATGAACAATAATAGTAATCATTAACCTCCTGCATTGCAAAATCTAAGAAATCTTCATAAGAATCAGAAATAGGAAGAGTTACTTTTTCAAACCAAGACATGAAAATAGTGTCATCAGTATTTGATACATTATAGTCAAGATTATATTCTTTTGCAAATTCAACAGCCTTATCCTCACTGTCAAATACAGCATACACATCTGCAACTACATACCAGTTTTTAGAACCGTCAGCATTTTCAGTATACTCAATAGTATGCTCACCAACAACAATTTCGCTGTCAATAATTCTTTCGTCGTCTAAATAAGAGGGAATATCCTTATTAACATTAACACTATCAACCTTAGCATATTTTACGATATCGTCAGAAACCATATTATTGTCGCCGTCAATAGGAATTGAATAATAGCTATGATACCCGTCTTCAGCATAATAATAGCCGTTGCTTATGTAAGTTTCTCCATTATCATAAACATATGTTACTGTTTTTGGTAAATCATTTTCAGCCGCTATTTCAGCTGAAGCTATAATATGTCTTGCATCGTATTCACACTTTTTTTCAAGATACAAAAAGGAAACAGAATAATCATCACAGGATACATCAACCGAGTATCTTTCGCTATTCTCATCGACATATTTGACTGTTAAATCTCTACCGCTTTCTGACTTTGTATAGTAGTCAAATGAATCCTCACCATAACCCTCATATTTAGCGTAAACCAAAGCGTCGCCATCGTAATAATATTTAATTGCGGTAGCGGCTTCGTCATCCTTTTCAACCTTTTCCGTAAGATTCGAATAATCAGGTTCTAAAAACAAATCGACTTTTTTTACATCATCCATAATATCATCAAATGACATCATATCTTTAAAGTTTTTGTAAGCATCATAATCTTTGCTATTACCGTCATTCGACGAACAACCGCAAAGAGCAACTGACAAGGCTAAAGCAATTAAGCTTGTTTTAAATAAACGTTTCATAATTTTATCCTTTCGTAATTATTTAAATTCATTATAATTTTTATCAAGCAGAGAAATTCTGCTGATGCTTTTCCATTCAAAATCCATATCTAAAAGTCTGATAAGCGTATCAAAAAGCAATGACGGATTAAGATTTCTGTCGGGACCTGCAGCAAGTCGGATGTTAAGAACAATAACTTCTCCCCTTATTGAAACAGAATATTTGTCAATAAACTGTTTAATGTCGGTTTCTTTTAATATACGCTTTCTTCCCTGCTTTGCTTTTTTTAAAGCTAAAATTTCATCTCCGTTAAGGATATCCCTCATTTTCTCAATAGCCTGCTCGTTATCATCAAACTGAAACTTATATACATAATCCGAAAAGGCAATTTCACTGCAATCTCTGAAATTATCGTATACATCAACTATACGCAGACCCACAGGCAAAACAGAATTTAATCTATCTTTAATTTCTTTATTTGAAATATCACCTAAAATGCGTAAATCTACGCTCTCGCAAAGGCTTTCTACACCTAATGAGAGCGGTAAAGAAAAGCTCATATACGGGTGGGGGTTAAAGCCCTCGGTATACCAAAGCGGAATTTTTGCCCTGCAAAGTGCCCTTGACATTGCTCTGTTAATATCAAGATGACTTATATATTTTAGTCTGTCCTCTTTTGCAAAACGAAGTCTAACCTCTCGCATCACAGTTACCTCCGTTTAGCTTATTTGCACCACAGCCTGCACATTTAATACGGCAATGAGGTGTAGTTTTATATTCATGAGCCTTTTTATTTTCATTCTCAAGAAATTTTCTGCTGACGCCAAAATCAAGGTGGTCCCAAGGAAGAAGCTCTGAAAATTCTCTTTTTCGCTTGGTGTAGAAATACGGATCTATACCGCTTTCTTCAAAAGCCTGCATCCAAGCATCAAAATTAAATTGATCGTCCCATGAATCAAATTTACATCCAAGCTCAAAGGCTCTTAAAATAACTCTTCCAAGACGTCTGTCACCTCTTGCAAGAACTCCCTCCAGCAGAGATGTTGGAGTATTATGATAAGAAATTTTTATCTTTTTGGACGGCACATATTCAAGCAGATGCTTTTGCTTAGCAGAAAGGGAGTCCATACTGTCCTCAGGCTCCCACTGGAAAGGAGTAAAGGGCTTTGGAATGAATGAAGCACAGGAGATTGAAACCTGAATGCCTGTTCCCTTTTGCCTATTTGGATTATTATAAATAGCATTTACAACCTTCATACCAAGGTCGGCAATACCCTCGATATCCTCCATCGTTTCTGTCGGCAGTCCCATCATAAAATAAAGCTTAACTGCTGTCCAACCGTTATCAAATGCTTTAGTGCAGGTTTTAATAACCTCATCCTCTGTAATATTCTTATTTATAACATCTCTAAGCCTTTGCGTTCCTGCTTCGGGAGCAAAGGTCAGCCCGCTTCTGCGTACCATATTAAGCTTATCAACAAGCTCATCGGAAAAATTATCAACCCTTAAGCTCGGTAATGATAAATTAATATTATCATTTACAGTCCAGTCAATGAGAGTTTCCAGCATATTATTTACATCACTGTGGTCAGAGGTTGAAAGAGAACAAAGGGAAAGCTCATCATATCCTGTTGACTCAATCAAGGCTTTACTCTGCTCATTAATTACATCAACACTTTTTTCTCTTATCGGTCTGTAAATGAAGCCTGCCTGACAAAATCGACAGCCTCTGATACAGCCTCTGAAAATCTCCTCAACCGCCCTATCGTGAACAATATCAATAAAAGGAACAACAAACTCCTTTGGATAAAAAACCTTGTCCATATCGGAAACAATGGCCTTTTTAATTCTTTTAGGAGCGTTATTAACAGGCTTCAATTCCTTTAAGGTACCGTCCTCATTATAGCTGTCGACATAAAATGACGGCACATATACTCCTGTAATATCCTTTGCCTTAAGCAAAAATTCCTGCTTTGAAAGTCCTTTTTTCTTACACTCTTTAAGTAAATCAAGAACTTCGTTAGTACTGTTTTCACCCTCACCTAAAAATACTATATCAACAAAATCCGCCATAGGCTCGGGATTACAACAGCAAGGGCCGCCGACACATATAACAGGGGTAAGGTCCTTTCTGTCGGCTGATTTTAGCGGAATTCCGGCAAGGTCAAGCATATTCAGTACATTTGTATAAGAAAGCTCATACTGAAGCGTAAAGCCTATTATATCAAAATCCTTAATATAATCTCCGCTTTCAAGTGCAAAAAGCGGTACATTATATTTTCTCATTTGCTCTTCCATATCATTAGCGGGAGCAAACACTCTTTCACACCAAGCATCCTCCCTGTTGTTTACAAGGGAGTAAATAATTTTCATACCAAGATGGCTCATGCCAATTTCATATGTATCTGGAAAGCAGAAGGCGTATCTTAAATCTATATTTTCTATATCCTTTACGACAGAATTAAGCTCTCCGCCGATATACCTTGCAGGCTTTTGTACATATTGGAGTATTTTTTCAACTTCTTTTTTCATATTTACCTCAATAATTTAAACAGTATACAGTAAGATAAAGTGCTATTAACAAAAGCGAAAATGAATTATTAAAAGCAATCAAGTAAATAGCAAAAACATATATAAAAACTAAAATAAAAATACTGACTGTCCTTGATGCTCTGTGAAAATAAAGCTTAAATATTCTTCCGCCGTCAAGTGGATAAACAGGAAGCATATTTAATACAAACAAAATTAAATTAATATCATCCTTTAAAATCAGATAAAAAATCAAATTAACAATCGGACCGGAAAGAATAACAAGGGTTTCTTTGTATCTCGGAAGGTTATCTTCATATTTCAATGCAAAGCCGTAATATGAAAAGGTTATTCTTTCAGCCTTACCCTTACACACAGCAAGGATAATTAAGTGTCCCAGCTCATGCAGGGAAGAAAAAGCTAAAAGACAAATGAGTTCATTTGTACCCGAGACAGCAGCAAGAGCAAGAACAAGTATAAAATAAAAATCAATTTTGAAAGTACAGCCCTTAACAGTAAAAGTCATATTACCACCGATACATAATATGAACGGTGAAAAATCTTAATTCTTATTTCTGTCTATGTAGCTTTGGAGGATAACAACTGCCGAAACAGCATCAACCTCCGCCTTTCTCTTTTTAGAGCTAACATTATTTGATGACAAAATATCGTGGGCAATAACAGTTGTCAGTCTTTCGTCCTCATAATCAATGGGGATGTCTGTTTTTTCAGATAAAATCACACCAAGCTCCCTGCATTTATCCGAACGAAAACCGTAGGAGCCATCCATATTTCTCGGAAGACCTATCACAATTTTAGAAGGCTTTTCCTTGGAAATAATATCCATAAGCTTATCTGCAAGCTTCGGAGCATAACTTTCTTTTATAACACCGTAGGCGCTTGCAAGGATTTCTCTTTCATCACAGAAAGCAATGCCTGTTCTTGCATCGCCGTAATCAATAGACATAATCTTCATAAATTAATTCACTTATTACGGAATATTTAGTATATCCTAAAGAGGAGAAAAGGGAAAATCAGAAAATATCCGATTTTCCGCTTTCTCACAAATTTACAATAATATTTACTGTACAGAATTATCACCCTGATTTACGGGAGCCTCTGTAACTGCGGCTTCGGTAGGAGGTGCAGTTTCTGCGGGAGCAGTACTTTCTGAATTTTGTGCCTGTGTTGTCTGTGCACTGCCGGAAGAATTATCTTTATTACTCTTCTTTGTAGTGCTCTTTTCACTATCTTCCTCTTCTGTATAATGACCGCCACTGCAATAATCTGGAAGATTATCAACATCAAACCAGCCGTAAGCGCCTCCGCCTGACGTCAATCCACCGCAGGAGGTACAGTAGGCTTTTCTTACAATACCATCAGATTCGGGAAATTTAGTATCATATTCAGTGCCCTTCTCATCAAGCTTTGCGTAAATCTCCTTCATAACAGTATTCCAAATAGTACCGCTTGGGTTCGGAGAAAGAGAGTAATATACTTCCTTTGGAGTGTCATAGCCGTACCAAGTACCTGCAATAAAATTAGGAGTACCGCCTATAAACCAGCGGTCCTTGTCGTCATTTGTTGTACCTGTCTTACCGTAGCACTCAATACCTGAAAGCTTATAGGTAGTACCTGTACCCTCTGTCATAACAGTCTGTAAAAGCTTATTCATTACCCAAGAATTGTTTTCTGAAAGAGCTTCGGTTCTCGTTTTATCAGGCTCCTTGCTGATAACAGTATTTCCCATACTGTCCTCTATTTTATAATAGCAATACGGCTCGTAGTAGTATCCGCCGTTTCCGAATGACGCATATGCCGCTGTCATTTCAAGAACAGTTGCACCGTTAGTAAGTGAACCGATGGCAAGGGGACCGTAATCAGCATCACGAACACTGTCAAGAGTTGAAATATGGAAGTTTTCAGTAATAAAATCATAAGAATAATCTATTCCGATTTTATCAAGAGTTCTGGCTGAAATTGTATTAAGAGAACGTGAAAGTCCGTACTGAAGAGAAACATTACGTGAAGAATAACTGCCTCCTTCATTTACAGGCCAAGCCTTTCCTTCTACAGTTCTTGATGGGCTGTCCTTTTGAATAGTGGACCAGTAAATATTAGTTTCGTCGTCCTCAAGTGTTTTTTCAAGAGCGGGAGCATAGACAGATAAAGGCTTAATTGTAGAGCCCGGGGGTCTCTTTGACTGAGTTGCTCGGTTAAGAGAAAGAGCCTTTTTCTTCTTACCTGTACCGCCTACAATTCCCATTACTCTGCCTTGATAGTCCATAACGCACATTGCACCCTGAACAGTTTCGTCGGGCATTCTCTTATAATTCTCATAAACATCTTCAAGTGCGTCCTGAACATCAAAGTCAATAGCAGTATAAATCTTTAATCCGCCGCCGTATACCATATCATGAGCTTTTCTGCTTGTATAGCCCATCTTTATCAAGTCTTCCTGAACTGTTGTTATTACATAGTCTACATAATAGCTTGTGGTATCATTGTTCTGCTGAGACTTATTTTCCTCTTTGATTTGTGAGCCTTGATAATTTTCACTGTTGGTGAAAACCATTTCATACGCCTTTGCGTCATTATACTCACTTTCGGAAAGATAGCCGTTTTCCTTCATTGCAAAAAGAACGTTTAGCTGTCTTTCTCTGTTATTCTCCGGATTGTAAAGAGGGTCATACTTACTTGGATACTGAGTAATAGAGGCAATTGCGGCACACTCAGCAGCGTTAAGATCAGAAACCTCTTTACCGTAATAAACCTCTGAGGCTGTTCTAACACCGTAGCAACCGTTTGAAAGATAAATTGTATTTAAATACGCTTCAAGAATCTGGTCCTTACTGTAATTTCTCTCAAGATTAAGTGCTTTAAGAATTTCATTAAACTTTCTTATATAGGTTACCTTGTTATCATCGGTAAGATTTTTAATAAGCTGCTGTGTGATAGTTGAGCCGCCCTGATTGTTCTGCTTTACAAATACGCCTATAGTTCTTATCCAGTCAACACCGTGATGCTTTTCAAAACGCTTATCCTCAATGGATATAAATGCCTCAGGAAGATATTCGCTCATATCCTCAAGATTTACCCAAACACGATTTTCTTCTCCGTGAAGGCTTGTTATTTTAACGATTTTATCTCCGTCATAGCCATAGATAAACGATGTCTGATTTTGAGAAAGGGCCTCCTCAGTTAAATCAAACACCGGGTCGCCGTACACAACGGTATATCCGTATATTGCTATAACAGAAAAGCAAACAATTCCCACAACACCGATAATCATAATCATGCCCAGCAGTATTTTACCGATAGTACTGCCTGCTTTTTGACCCGGTGTTTTAGGACTGTTTCTTTTTTTTCTCCTGTTTTTTGCTTCAAGCTCTTTTTCTATCTTTCTGCCCCTCTGAATTTTCTTACTTTTCTTGTCAGAGGAGTCCGGAATATCATATGACGCAGGAAGCTTTTTAGCATTTTCTTCACGGGTATTAACATCTTCGTTATATGCTTTCTGCGAATTATTCATAAAAGAATTGAGTAAATCATCATAATCCTTTGATGCCATATGCGTACCTCCGTATAAAAATTCTCAAGCATATTATATTACAAAACAAATAATAAATAAAGAGCAAATTTGTAAACATTTGTAACAAATATATATTAACTTATATGAGAAGCCTTTTTTCTGTTAATTTCAATTAGTCTTTTTGAAATACTGACATTATCAAAATTTTGCTTCGCCCTGACATTTACCCAAAATTTCTTGCCGCATCCTGTACAAATTCCAACGTTTTTAAAAGTATTATTGACAAATTCATACTCTTTTATAGTCTTAACCTTTTCATTGCATTTCGGACAGTAAAGTCCAATCTCATCAATGTTAAAGTCACCGTATATTTTTTTGCTGATAAAAAAAGGCTTATAAATAAGTTTTTCAAAATATTCCGGAGAGCAGTCATAAACAAATTTGGAAAAAGTATCTTTTGAGTATACCTTTTTAAAGCAATAGGCTGTTATAATACAATCCTCTAACGCTCTGTGATAATTAATATCTTCTGCGCTGATATTAAAAATTTCAGCACAGTTTGAGAGACTTATTTGATTATTGCCCTGTGTATCAATAAAGCTCATACAGTATTGCTGGGCATCGGCATATTTTCCGATAAAATCAATATTTGATGTGCCTTTAAACTTTTTAAAATTTGAAATAAGTGTATACAAGTCACTTTTTGACCAGCTGAGAAAAACATTACCGTCTCCCCTGCTCCAAGCTGAAAAATCAGCAAACGCTTTATCAAAGCTAATGCCCTTTTCTTTAATTTCCTCGGCAGTAATATTTGTAAGATTTTTAAATCTGCTTTGGAGCTTTTTTGAAATTTGAGGTTTAATAAGCTGTTTAAAGCTATCAACTATTTCCAGCTTTGAATTTAATTTAACCGCACCGATTTCTATAATCTCATTTAAACCTTTTTTTGTCTTATAGTTATAAGCATTGTTCCATTCAAGATCAAAAATAATAAAATTCATACTTCACCGCTTTTCTCAATCATAACCACCCGTCAAACGGGTGGTTTGCACAAGGGCTAAAAGCCACCGATA
>JBJFHZ010000101.1:0-34168 GCA_051894075.1 Eubacterium sp. | reverse complement strand
AGGGTTTGGCAGGCTGCGCCTGCCAAACCCTATTTTAATGATGATGTTTTATATTAATATAGGCTATTGATATATTCCGTTACTGCACGGGAAACTATGGCTCCGTCGGCGGCGGCAGTTACAACCTGTCTGCAGGGCTTTACTATTACATCCCCCACTGCAAAAATTCCTTTTGCACTTGTTCGGCAAAGGGTGTCGGTTTTTATGAATCCATTGCTGTCGGTTGCCACAATATCCATTGCAAAATCTGCCTGCGGAGCCTGTCCTACGGCAACAAAAGCACCGGACACGGAAAGTACTTTACCGCTTTTCAGCAGTATTTCGCTGAGTAGCTTATCGCCTTTAAATTCCTGTACCTCTTCGCAGGGGAGAAATTCAGTATTATCAAGTGACATAAACTGATTTTGAAGAATTTTAGAAGCTCTAAGCTCTTTTCTTCTGTGGATAAGGGTTACTCTTTTGCAGATTTTTGCAAGATATAAAGCATCCTCAAGGGCTGTGTCACCGCCTCCGATAACAGCTGTTTCCCTGTCGGCAAAAAATGCGCCGTCACACACTGCACAGTAGGATACGCCTCTGCCTGAATATTCAATTTCGCCCTTTGCTCCAAGTCTTTTGTGTGCTGTTCCTACGGCAATAATAACCGCCTGTGCATCAATAATTGTTGAATCCTTCAGCGTTACTGAGCCTTGCTTTACGTAAATAACTTCACCCTGTAAAAATTCAGCTCCTAAATTTTCTGCATGCTTCCTAAATTTTTCGGAAAGCTCATCACCGGTTATATTTTCAAAGCCGGGATAATTTTCTATATCCTTTGTCAAAAGAAGCTGACCGCCTGAAAAATACTGCTTTTCAATAACGGCAACGCTTAGCATTGCACGTCTGAGATATATTGCGGCAGAAAGACCGGCAGGTCCCGCTCCAATTATTACAACATCATATTTCATCACTTTACCTCCCTAATAACAATTACCTTATTTATAATATTATATATTTTCTTTTAGTTTTTATCAATACTTTTTAAGACGCAAACTGTATATTAAAAAATACTTGATATTGTATATTGAAAGACATACAGTATGGTGGTATTATTTGTGCATCAATTAAGAAAGGACTGAAATTATGAAAAAATCAAAGGTAAACGTAAAAGCCATTTGCTTTACGGGAATTATGGCGGCACTTGTATTTGTATTTACATTTACATTTAAAATTCCACTAGGAAACGGCTACACACATTTGGGAGACGCATTTATTTTACTGTCAGCATATTTGTTGGGCGGAAAAAAGGCAACCTTTGCCAGCGGTCTCGGTGCGGCTCTTGCTGATTTGGCAGGAGGATACACAATGTGGATAGTTCCCACATTTATAGCCAAGTTTTTAATGGCGGCTGTGTGCTGCTTGATTGCAGAGCTGATTTTCAAAAGGTCTTTACTTGGCTATGCAGTAGGCGCCGTTGCAGGTGCAATAGTTCACATCGGTGCATATTCACTTGCTTGGTACCTGCTTTTTGACAAGGCGGCAATGATTTCCGCTTTTCCTACTCTTACGCTTCAGACTGTTGTCGGTGTTGTAGTTGCTACAGTATTTGTTGTAGTTTTCCGCAAAACAGGTACAGACAAAAAGCTCAGAGCAATGGCAGGCTTTGAAAAGAAAGAAAAGAAAGCAGAAACTGCTTCGGAGGATAAATAAATGAAAAAGATTGACGCTCATTCACATATCGGAAATTTCGGCGGTTGGGCAGGTGTTGCCTTTACCAAAGATAAGCTCATTGAGCAAATGGAAGAATACGACATTGAAAAGACATTTCTCACGGGAAATTCATTTCAGGGCAATGACGAGGTAATTGACGCCTTTCAGTCATATCCCGATAAAATTGTTCCCTTTGTTTGGGTAAATCCTGCCCTTGATGATGTTGAGAAAAAGCTTGACAGGTATATCAACAAAGAGGGCTTTATGGGTATCAAAATGCAACCGCTTTTTGACGCCTTTGTAGCAGATGACCCGGTAGTTTATCCCGTTATGGATTTTGCAAGGGAATATGACGTACCTGTGTTTATCCATTGCGGCCATCCGCCCTTTTCACTTCCTTGGAGCATTGCTCTGCTTGCTGAAAAATATCCTGATGTTCGTGTTACAATGATACATATGGGACACGGTCACGGCGTTTATATTGACGCATCAATTAAAATGGCAAAAAGATATGATAATCTTTATCTTGAAATGAGCGGTATGCCTATGGGTAGCAAAATTGCAGAGGCATATGAAACAGTAGGCAAGGACAGAATTATGTTCGGTATCGACTCACCGTTCCATCATCCTACAGTTGAAATTCAAAAGGTTCTTACCTGCGGTCTTGATGAAAAGGCACAGGAGGATATCTTCTATAACAACGCAAAGAAGCTTCTTAGATTGTAATGTTTAGATTATCCTGACAAATATTAATTCTTTAAAATCACACATAAACGCAGTTTTGGGAAACCTTAACTGCGTTTTATTTTTTTGCAATAATAGAGAAAAAAGTGCAAATGCTTATTATGATAGAAAAATTCGGAGGCAGATGTAGATTATGAAGGATAAAATATTCGGCGTTTTGCAAAGGGTTGGCAGGTCCTTTATGCTCCCCATTGCTCTTTTGCCGATAGCAGGCTTACTGCTGGGAATAGGAAGCTCCTTTACAAACCCAACAACTATTGAAACATACCGCTTATCAGGTATCATTTACGAGGGCGGTGTTCTCTACACAATTCTCGACATAATGAGCAAGGCAGGAAGCGCAGTTTTCGATAATTTGGCGTTGCTATTTGCAATGGGCGTGGCAATCGGTATGGCTAAAAAGGAAAAGGCGGTTGCCGCTTTGTCGGGTGCAGTATCGTATTTGATTATGAATACGTCAATCAGCGCTCTTATAAATGCCAACGGCGGTGTTGAGGCTATGGCTGAAAACTCCACCACCACCGCCTTAGGTATCACTACGCTTCAAATGGGTGTTTTCGGCGGTATTATTGTAGGTCTCGGAGTTGCGGCGCTTCACAACAGATTTTATAAAATTCAGCTGCCGCAGATACTTTCCTTTTTCGGTGGAACAAGATTTGTTCCCATTGTGTGCAGTGTGGTTTATCTCATTGTGGGTATTATTATGTTTTACGTTTGGCCTGTGGTGCAAAGCGGAATATCAATGCTTGGCGGTCTTGTTCTTAATTCGGGATATATCGGAACGCTTTTATACGGAATTATTGAAAGAGCACTTATTCCCTTTGGACTGCACCACGTATTCTATATGCCGTTTTGGCAGACGGAGCTTGGCGGTTCAATGATAATAGACGGCGTTACCGTTACGGGAGCACAAAACATTTTCTTTGCACAGCTTGCATCAAAATCTACCGAGGTATTCTCCGTATCTGCCACAAGGTTTATGGCAGGAAAATTCCCGTTTATGATTTTCGGACTGCCTGCTGCTGCTCTTGCAATGTATAAGGCGGCAAGACCTGAAAAGAAAAAGGTTGTGGGCGGACTTCTTCTTTCAGCGGCGCTGACATCTATGCTGACAGGTATAACAGAGCCGCTGGAATTCACCTTCCTTTTTGTTGCACCGCTAATGTATGTTGTTCACTGCGTTCTTGCGGGCTTGTCTTATATGCTTATGCACATATTAAATGTTGGCGTAGGTATGACCTTTTCAGGCGGAATAATCGACTTAACCCTTTTCGGAATACTGCAGGGCAATGCAAAAACAAACTGGATTTGGATTATAATTGTCGGCATAATTTATGCCATTGTCTACTATTTCCTTTTCTACTTTATGATAACAAAGCTTAACCTAAAAACTCCGGGCAGAGAAGCCGACGACGAAGAAACAAGGCTTTACACAAGAGCCGACGCAGGCAGAGCAGGAACAGGTGCAAAAGCCTCCTCAGATGATATTGTAAGCGCTTTAATTCTTAAAGGTCTCGGCGGTAAGAATAATATTTCAGATATAGACTGCTGTGCTACCCGACTGCGAATAACAGTTAAAAATCCCGATTTGGTCGACGACTCTCGCTTAAAGCAAAGCGGAGCATCGGGAGTAATCAAAAAAGGTAACGGTATTCAGGTAGTTTACGGTCCGCAGGTGTCTGTAATAAAATCCAAATTTGAAGATTTCCTCGATACTGCACAGTCTGACAGTCCTGACCTGCTGATTGAAAAAGCCTACACCGATAATTCTCAAAATATTTCAGATGATAAAAACGAAGATATAAAAGCTGACAAAAAAGAGATTACGGTTTATTCTCCCTGCAGGGGAAATGTTATTGAGCTTTCTCAGGTAAAGGACGATGTATTTTCTCAAAAAATACTGGGTGACGGCTGTGCCATTGAGCCTGACAGTAATAATCTATACTCACCCTGCGACGGCAAGGTTGATACAGTATTTGACACAAAGCACGCAGTTAATATTATCTCGGAAAACGGAGCAGAAATTTTACTTCACGTTGGTATTGACACCGTTAAGCTTGACGGAAAATATTTTGAAGCCTTCGTCAAGGACGGTCAGGAGGTTAAAAAAGGCGACCTGCTTTTGACCTTTGACAGAGAAAAGATACAAGAGGCAGGATATCCCGTGACTATCCCCGTAATAATCTGCAACAGCGACGAATACAAAAGCATAGAAATGACTGCTAAGGGAACAGTTGACACAGGCAACAGCATACTAAAGCTTAAATAAGGAGATTAAAAAATGAAATCATTTGTTTACACCATTAAGGACGAAATAGGAATTCACGCAAGACCGGCAGGACTTTTAGCCAAAAAGGCAAAGGAATTTGACAGCGAAATAACTGTTGAAAAGGACGGTAAAAAGATTGTTGCAACAAAGCTTATGGCACTTATGGGAATGGGTGTCAAATGCGGTGACACGGTCACGGTAACGGCTGAGGGTTCAGACGAGGACAAGGCAATAAAGGAAATGGAAAAAATTTTTTCTGAAAATCTCTAAAGGTGAAGCTTATAAATGAAAAGATACACAGGCAGAGGCGTTTTCGGTGCTGTTGCGACAGGGAAAATAATGATTTTCAAAAGCAATGATATTTCAGTTAAAAAAAGCACCGTCACAGATACCGAAAGAGAAAAGAACAGGTATAAGGACGCAAAAATGCAGGCGAATTCTCAGCTTGAGGAAATTTACAAAAAAGCGCTTAAAGAGGTTGGAGAAACAAATGCACAGATTTTTTCAATTCATATGATGATGCTTGAGGACGAGGATTATAACGACGCCGTAATCAACATTATTGACACCCAAAAGGTCAACGCTGAATATGCGGTTTTCACCGTATGCAACAACTTTGCCGAAATGTTCTCATCTATGGAGGACGCATATATGAAAGCAAGGGCGGCTGATGTTAAAGACGTATCAAGAAGAATTTTACAAAATCTTTCGGGAGAAAAGGCTGAAAGCTCTTTAGGTGATGAAAAGGTTATTATATGTGCAAAGGATTTGGCTCCCAGTGAAACTGTATCTCTTGATAAGGACAAGGTGCTTGCTTTCGTAACTGCTTCAGGCTCTTCGAATTCCCACACAGCTATACTTGCAAGAAATATGAATATCCCTGCCGTAATCGGTGTTGGAAAGGATTTTCTGCAAAATATCAGTAACGGCGACCTTGCAATCGTTGACGGCTATTCGGGAGAGGTTTTTATAAACCCCGACGAAAAGACAAGGAGCCTGATGAAAAAGAAACAGCAGGAGGACGAGGAGAAAAAACAGCTTTTGCTCAAATTAAAAGGTAAGGAAAGCATTACCCTTGACGGAACGAGAATAAAGCTTTTCGCAAATATCGGGACAGTTGACAGCGTTGGTGCAGTGCTTCTCAATGATGCAGAGGGAATAGGTCTTTTCAGAAGTGAGTTTCTTTATCTTGACAGAACGGATTATCCCAGCGAGGAGCAGCAGTTTTCGGCATACAAAAAGGTGCTTGAAAGCATGGCAGGTAAAAAGGTTATAATCAGAACTCTTGATATCGGTGCAGACAAAAGAGTTGATTATTTCAATCTCAAGGAGGAGGAAAATCCTGCTTTAGGCAACAGAGCAATAAGGCTTTGCCTTGAACGTCCCGACGTTTTCAGAACACAGCTTCGTGCACTTTTCAGAGCGTCATATTATGGAAATTTAGGTATTATGTTTCCTATGATAACGTCTGTTTGGGAGGTTAAGGAAATTTTGAATATATGCTCATCTGTTAAAAAGGAGCTTGATAATGAGGGAAGCGAATATTCCGAAAATGTGGAAATCGGAATTATGATTGAAACACCTGCGGCGGCAATTATCAGCGACAGGCTGGCACCTCTTGTGGATTTTTTCAGCGTTGGTACAAACGATTTAATACAGTACACCCTTGCTTGTGACAGACAAAATCCCGATATTGAAAGATTCTGCAATAATCACCACGAGGCAGTTTTAAGACTCATTGAATATTCAACTCAAAGTGCTCATAAAAACGGCTGCTGGATAGGAATTTGCGGTGAACTTGCCGCCGACACCTCTCTTACGGAAGCCTTTTTAAAAATGGGAATTGACGAGCTGTCCGTCTCCCCCGGTTATGTCCTCAAAATAAAGGATAAGGTCAGAAAAATAAATTTAACAAATTAGTATTTGTAGGTATAAAATCATCAAACCTATTTGGCTCCCTTGTGTAAAGGGAGCTGTCTGCGTTAGCAGACTGAGGGATTGTTACAACCCCTCCGAGTTGCCTAACGGCAACCCACCTCCCCTTACACAGGGGAGGCTCAATTCAGTTCGACAAACTCTAATTTATTTTGTTATTAACGGTCGGGCAAAGGTGTTGGTTTTTTTAATATCTACCTTCCCGTTTTGCGTGCAGGCTCAGCCTGCCAAACCCTAATTTATCAATATACATTTGTATAAAATGACTAAATAATTCACATCTTTTTTTACACTCTGATTAGTTGAAAATTTTATTTATATATTGTAAAATTAAATAATATAAAGATATACTATTTCGGAGTGTGATACTATGGAAAAGCCGATTTACACAATAACCTCACCAAGAGATGAAAAAGTATTTATTCACGCAATGCCCGGGCATTTTATCTCATCATCAAATCATTTGAATTTTTATATAGGAACATCGGATATTAAGCATAACCACGATGTTTCGGTTGACGCTGCAATGCTTATGTCAAGCTATTACGTTGAAAGAGGTATTGAGGCTGACACGGTTTTATGCCTTTACGAAACACAGGCTTTAGGTGCCTATCTTGCTCACGAGCTTGCAAGGCCTAATATGCTTAACCCTAATCCCGATAATACTATTTATACTATCGGACCCGAATATGACGCACAGGGAAATATTATTTTCAGAGATAATCTCAGAAAGCTTATTACCGGCAGAAAGGTTATAATCCTTATTTCCTGTATAACAAGCGGTAAAACAGTTCAAAGAGCAATGGAAAGCGTAAACTATTACGGCGGAACGGTTGTGGGAATTACATCAATTTTTTCAGCCACAAAAAGCATAAACGGTGTTGAGGTTAATACAATTTTCACTGCCGATGATGTTCCCGGTTATCAGTCTTATCCGTCACACGACTGTCCTCTTTGCAGAAGCAGTATGCCTGTTGACGCAATAGCAAACGGCTACGGCTATTCCCTTTTGTAAAATTTTCTTGACAAAATCATTTTATTTGCTATAATAGTAATACAAATTAATAGTACCCAAACAAAAACTGTGAAGCAGAAAAAGACCTTATAATTGTGTTTCAGAGAGTCGGCGGCAGGTGTAAGCCGATACTGATTATACGGTGCATAGCTCTCTGCGGAGTTGCTGTTCTGAATAGTGATTAATAGGAGCAGACGTGTGGCTACGTTATCGGCAAAGGCATTGATTGATGCTAAAGGGCAGGATTTACTGCTGAAATAGGGTGGTACCGCGTGATATTACGCCCCTATACTATGTGTAGGGGCTTATTTTTATGTCCCTGCGAAATTGAAAGGAGACGTTTTTATGAATAAGGGTTACGAAAAATACACACCGTTCAAGCCAATTAACATTCCTGACAGAACTTGGCCTGACAACACAATTACAAAGGCTCCCATTTGGTGCTCCGTTGATTTAAGAGACGGAAATCAGGCGCTTGTTGACCCGATGAATCTTCAGGAAAAGCTGGAGCTTTTCAGCACTCTTGTCGATATCGGAGTTAAGGAAATTGAGGTAGGCTTCCCCTCTGCAAGCGAAACAGAATATGAAATTCTGCGTACGCTTATAGACGGAAACTATATTCCCGACGATGTTACTATTCAGGTGCTTGTTCAGGCAAGAGAGCATCTGATTAAAAAGACCTTTGAAGCAATCAAGGGTGCTAAAAATGTTATAGTTCATTTTTACAATTCAACATCTACTCTTCAGCGTAAGGTAGTTTTCCACACCGATATGCAGGGCGTTATTGACATTGCCGTAAACGGTGCAAAGCTTATCTACGAGCTGACCGAGGAGCAAAAAAAGACAAATCCCGAAACCAACATTCGCTTTGAGTACAGTCCAGAAAGCTTTACGGGAACTGAAATGGATAACGCAGTTGAGATTTGCAGACGTGTTATGGAGGAGCTTCATATCACAAAGGAAAACCCGATTATTCTTAATCTTCCGTCAACTGTTGAATGCTCAACGCCCAACGGCTACGCTGACCAGATTGAATATTTCTGCCGTCATCTGCCAAACCGTGATGCAGCTATAATTTCACTTCATCCTCATAACGACAGAGGCGAAGGCGTTGCCGCTACAGAGCTTGCACTTATGGCAGGCGCAGACAGAGTTGAGGGTACTTTGTTCGGCAACGGTGAAAGAACAGGTAATGTTGACCTTGTTACACTGGCACTTAATATGTGGACTCAAGGAGTTGACCCCCAGCTTGATTTCAGCGATATAAATAAAATCAGAGACGTTTATGAAAGAACTACGAAAATGAAGGTTCCGCCGCGTCACCCGTATGCAGGCGAGCTTGTGTTCACAGCCTTTTCAGGCTCTCATCAGGACGCTATCAACAAGGGCAAGATGTATATGGAAAAGACTCACTCTGATATGTGGGAAATCCCCTATCTTCCTATCGACCCTGCCGATGTAGGCAGAGAATATGAGCCGATTATCCGTATCAATTCCCAGAGCGGTAAGGGCGGTACTGCCTTTATCCTTGCCAACGATTACGGCATTAAAATGCCTAAGGCTATGCATCCCGAATTCGGTGCAGTTGTGCAGAAAGCCTGCGACGAAAAGGGTAAGGAACTTCAGCCTGCAGAGGTATTTGACCTGTTCCAGAAGGAATACAGAAATGTCTGCGGTCCTTACAGGCTTACAAAATATAAAATCACCGAAGAAAAGAATGAGAATTCAACTCTTACAAGCGTTCATTTCACAGGTGCAATAAAGTACAAGGACGAAGCTCCTGTTGAAATTGAGGGCACAAGCAACGGCCCAATCGGAGCATTCTGTCAGGCTATGAATACAATCGGTCTCGGCAATTATGAATTTATAGATTACAGCGAGCATGCTATTTCCGTAGGCTCCGATTCAAAGGCTATCAGCTATATTCATCTTAAAAACCCGCAGGGCAAGGATGTTTTCGGTATCGGAGTCAGCCATAATATCAGCTACGCTTCTATGAAAGGTATTATCTGCGCTATCAACCGTGACCAGCCTGATACTATGCGTGATGACACAATGCCCGGTATCTTTGATGTTTGTTAATGATGTTTGATATGGAAGATTTGTATATCATTCTCAGTATTTTGAAAATTATTGTCGGTGTTGTTCTGTTAATCGTTGCCGTCAGTCTTGTAAAGCTCATAAAGAGTAACAAAAATAAAACCGTAGAGGAAATTGCAAATAAGATAAATAAAGCATCCACCGCTATGGCAGTCTTAACAATAATTGAATCGGCTTTGCTTATCGTAAATATAATTATCAGATAGTATCTGTTAGGAGAAAAAGTAATATGAAAAATTATAAAATTACAGTATTAAAGGGCGACGGAATCGGCCCTGAAATTGTTGACGAATGTATCAAGGTGCTTGATAAGGCAGGAGAAAAATTCGGCTTTGCCTTTGACTATAACTATCAGCTTTTAGGCGGTTGTGCCATTGACGAGGCAGGTGTGCCTTATCCAAAGGAAACTGCCGACGCCTGCAAGGCAAGTGACGCAGTGCTTTTAGGTGCAGTAGGCGGTCCTAAGTGGGACAGTCAGCCCGGTAACAACAGACCTGAAAAGGGACTCCTGGCTATTCGTGAGGATTTGGGACTTTTTGCAAATCTTCGCCCTGCTAAAATCTTTGCACCTCTTAAGTCTGCATCTCCTATCAAGGAGGAGATTATCGGCGACGGTCTTGATATTCTTATCGTAAGAGAGCTTACAGGCGGTATCTATTTCGGCGACAGAGGAACTTACGAGGAAAACGGCGTTGTTGGCGCTTATGACACAGAGCGTTACACCTATCCCGAAATAAAGAGAATTGTCAAAGCAGGCTTTGAATACGCAATGAAGCGTGAGAAAAAGCTCACCTGTGTTGACAAGGCAAACGTGCTTGACTCCTCAAGGCTTTGGAGAAAGGTTATGGAGGAGACTGCAAAGGATTATCCCGAGGTTGAGGTTTCATATATGTATGTTGACAACTGCGCAATGCAGCTTGTAAGAAACCCAAATCAGTTTGACACAATCGTTACATCAAACATCTTCGGTGATATTCTTTCCGACGAGGCATCTATGATTTCAGGCTCAATCGGTATGCTTGCATCTGCATCTCTTGCAGAGGGCACCTTCGGTCTTTACGAGCCTATCCACGGCTCCGCTCCCGACATTGCAGGTCAGGGCAAGGCTAACCCTCTTGCTACCATTCTTTCAGGTGCAATGATGCTCAGATACACCTTCGGTGAAGGCGAAGCCGCAGATGCTATTGAAAAGGCAGTTGATACTGCACTTACAAAGGCAAGAACTCCCGATATCTTTGAGGAGGGCTTTGAGGCAGTAAACACCTCTCAAATGGGCGACCTTGTCGCATCTCTTTTATAAAATTTGATTTATATAAGTAAACCCCGCTTGATTTCTGTCAAGCGGGGTTTTGTGCGTAATATTATATTTACTCGTCATCACTTGAGAGCTTAAGCACAGCGAGAAACGCCTCCTGAGGTACTTCAACCTGACCGAACTGGCGCATACGCTTTTTGCCCTCCTTTTGCTTTTCAAGAAGCTTTTTCTTTCTTGTAACGTCACCGCCGTAGCACTTTGCAAGAACATCCTTACGCAATGCCTTTACAGTTTCTCTTGCAATAACCTTACCGCCGATAGCCACCTGAATGGGAATTTCAAACAGGTGTCTCGGGATATGCTTTTTAAGCTGTTCTGCAATTCTTCGTGCCCTTGCATATGCCTTTTCCCTATGGATAATAAAGGAAAGTGCATCAATAACATCACCGTTGAGAAGAACATCAACCTTGCATAAATCGCTTTTGCGGTACTCATATATCTCATAATCAAAGGAAGCATAGCCTCTTGTTCTTGACTTAAGAGCATCAAAGAAATCGTAAATAATTTCGTTTAAGGGCATTTCATAATGAATATCAACTCTGTCGGGAGTTATATAATTCATATCCTTAAAAATGCCACGCCTTTCCTGACACATATCCATAACAGTTCCCACAAATTCGCTGGGAACATATATATGAGCATTTGCAAAGGGCTCCTCGCAGTAGTCAATATATGCAGGGTCCGGATAATTGGTAGGATTATCAATTTCAACCATTGTTCCGTCGGTTAAATGTATTTTATAAATAACGCTGGGAACTGTTGTAATAAGGTCAAGATTATATTCCCTTTCAAGACGTTCTTCAATAATTTCAAGGTGAAGCAGTCCGAGAAAGCCGCATCTGAATCCAAATCCAAGAGCGCCCGAGGTTTCAGGCTCATAGGAAAGAGAGGCATCATTTAGTTGTAGCTTTTCAAGGGCGTCACGGAGATTTTCATAATCCGCACCGTCAGCAGGATATACTCCGCAGAACACCATAGGGTTGACCTTACGGTAACCGGGCAAAGCCTCCTCGGCAGGATTCGTGGCAAGTGTAACGGTGTCGCCTACTCTTGCCTCGCTTACTGTCTTAATTGAAGCAGTAATATAACCAACCTCACCTGCACAAAGACAGTCGGTCTTTTCAAGAGATGTGGCACGCATATATCCGACCTCAACAACGTTGAACTCAGCACCTGTTGCCATCATTCTCATTGTATCCCCTGCTTTAATCTTGCCGTCCATAAGTCTGACGTAAACAATAACTCCTCTGTAGGAATCGTAAATGGAGTCAAATATCAAAGCCTTCAGCGGTTTATTATCATCCCCCGTAGGAGCCTTTATTTCATTTACAATATATTCAAGGACATCCTCAACATTTTCACCTGTCTTAGCGCTGACTCTCGGAGCGTCCATACAGGGTATGCCGATAACGTCCTCGACCTCCTTGGCAACTCTTTCAGGGTCTGCGGCAGGAAGGTCGATTTTATTAATGATAGGTAGAATATCAAGGTCGTGATCAAGGGCAAGATAAGTATTTGCAAGAGTCTGCGCCTCCACACCCTGTGAAGCGTCAACGATAAGTATTGCTCCCTCACACGCCGCAAGAGAACGGGACACCTCATAGTTAAAATCCACGTGCCCCGGAGTATCGATCAGATTAAATTCGTAAAGCTCACCGTTTTTTGCAGTATAGTCAAGCTTAACTGCGTGAGCCTTTATTGTAATTCCTCTTTCTCTTTCAAGGTCCATATCGTCAAGTATCTGCTCCTGCATATCTCTTGACGCAACAGAGCTTGTAAGCTCCAGCAATCTGTCTGCAAGAGTTGACTTTCCGTGGTCAATATGGGCGATGATTGAAAAATTTCTAATATGTTCTTTATCTACTGCCAAGAGTAATCCTCCGAAGATTTACCGTAATTTTTAATTCTTTTAAGTTCAGATTTCACAATTTTTTTATTATGGTGAAATTTTTCAAAAATTCTATATATGTAATAAAAAGGCAAAAGAATAATATGCTTTTCAAGTATTTTGTAATTCCCTACCATTGTTTTCCTTGGAGGAAAAATTCTGCTAATAATATATTTGAATTTTGAACCTCCGTTTTTTTGGAGACCTTCTGTGACTTTATCGTATCCCCGTCCATAAATGCCGTTTTCAAAAATTGTATTAATAATTTGCTGCTCTTTATCACCGATTTCACAGTCGTCAAACAAAGCTTCAACAATTTTAAGCACGCTTTTATAAAAGTCCAGTATACCGAACTTATCAAGTACAGAATCTATATATTCATAATTCAAATTGTCACTACTGTGAGTTAAAAGATAGATATCGCAATAAAATCTTATTCCGCAGCTTTCCCTGCAAAAATAATGCTTATACAAATGGCAAATTGTATAAATAAAATTATCTTCACGGCTTATGATGAATCTGTTTGATCCATTTAACCGTGTGGCATTTTTCCACGGGTCAAAATCAGGATGAAATTCGTCTTGATCGGAAAACAGCATACGGTGAAATTCAAAAGTATAATATGGCTTTTTGTAAAAATCATCGCCATATCCTTCACAAGCACCTAAATAATACCCATGCTTTTTCATTATTCTAACAAGCAAATCTCGTTTATCCGGATCATAAATAATATCATAATCACTCATTTGCCGCATAGAGACTTTTGGATAATAATTGCAGATTTCAAGTCCCTTAAGGTACATATAATTTATGTTGCTTTCGTTAAGCTCTTTTTCAATTTCCTCAAGCTCTGTTTTCATTGCAAGCATACGGACAAGCTCATTTTGAGAATAAACCTGAAGCTCCTCTGCAATTTCAGCGGGAACAGACGTTAAATCAATAACAGGAACTATCACGGAGTAAACCTGCTGCTTTTTTGAAAGCTTTGCAAGCTTCTCCCAGTCAATACCGTCAGGCGCTTTCGGAGGCTTTTCCTGCTTTATTGCACAGCGCAAAAGGGATACAAGATATTCACTTTCCAAAGATGAATAAATCATAATCAGTCCTCAATAAGATTCTTGCTTTTAAGCATTTCAAGCAAAGCCTTTACATCTCTGCGTACAGTTTCCTCGTCAACCTCATACCTGTCAAGCATTGCACTTACAATGCTGTCCTCAGTCTGCTCTGTTTTTAAAAGCTCAAATATGAAAGCCGCCGTCGGATTGTTTTTAATAAGACCGTTGAAATTTTTAGCAGCCTTTCCTGTGGCAATGGCAAAGCTTTCACCGTCTATGGAATTTGTGACGATACCGTCTTTAAGTTTCATAGTAAACCTCTCCCGAAAACAAAAGCCTAAAGGCCTTTACTTTTGCTTTATGTTATTCTGCTTTATTGTAACAAATATTTTTTAGAAACACAATAGATTTTACTTTATTTTTTCAAGTCTTGCCACTGCCTCGACATGGGGTGTTCTTGGAAACATATCAACGGCGGTTACTTTTTTCGTTATATAATTTTTATTTTTAAATATTTCCAAATCTCTGGCAAGGGTGGCGCTGTCGCAGGAAACGTAAACGATTTTTTCGGGAGAAAGCTGTGCAACCGTATCAATAAGCACTTTTTCACATCCCTTTCTCGGTGGGTCAAGGATAACTATATCAGGCTTAATTCCCTCATTTTTAAGTATTTCAGCGCCTTTCGGAGCGTCAGCACAAATAAATCTTGCATTCTTCACAGAATTTATCTTAGCGTTTTCCTTGGCATTTTCTATTGCCTCGGGTATTATTTCAATGCCTATAAGCTGTTTGACCTTATCAGCCATAGTTAGACCGATTGTACCAACACCGCAGTAAAGGTCTAACAAAACCTCTCCGCCCTTTAAATCTGCAAATTCCGCCGCTTTGCTATAGAGCTTTTCACACTGACTTCGGTTTACCTGATAAAAGGAATTAGGAGAAATAATAAAGTGCTTTCCCAAAAGCTCATCGCAAATAGTGTCGCTACCCCAAATTTTGACTGTTTTTTCACCTAAAATCACATTTGTGTTCTTTTTATTAATGTTAAGAACTACCGATTTCAAGTCTTTTACATAATCTCTAAGCAGGGAAATCAAAAGCTCCTTATCGGGTATGGTGTCCCCATTAATAACGGCACAAGCCATTATCTCCCCTGTGGCAAAGCCCTTACGAAAATAAATATGTCTTAAGAGTCCTTTGCCTGTGTTTTCATCAAAGGAGGTAACATTTGTCTTTTCTGCCCAAAGGGAAAATGCCTTAATACCCTGTTCAAATTCCTCAGGCTGAAGTCTGCAATCGGCACAGGGAATAATTCTGTGGCTTTTATAGGCGTAAAAGCCTGCAAGAAGCTCACCGTCACAGATTGAAACAGGATACTGCGCCTTATTTCTGTAGCCGTTTAAAGAATCTGCTCCGATTATTTCATCAACCTTGATATCAAGATGACCTATTCTTTCAAGAGCGTCCTGCACCCTGTTTTTCTTATATTTCAGCTCTTCCCTGTAGGTCATATTTCTAAAGGAACAGCCACCGCATTTCTTGGAATAAGGGCAGTCGCTTTCAATTCTTTCGGGACTTGGCATAATGATTTTATCAATAATGCCAACGGCATAGCTTTTTGACCTTTTGATAATATGGGCAATTATCCTATCCTGCGGCACGGTGCCTCTTACAAAAACCGCCATACCGTCATATCTGCCCACACCGCTACCCTCGGAGGTTACAGCGTCTATAACTAATTCAATTTTATCGTTTTTCGCTAAGCTCAACTAAATCACCGCTTTATATAATAACATACATATAAAAAAATATAAAGCGAAATTTAATATACCGATATGTAGAAATAGAAAAATCAGCTTTACAAATTAGTATTTGTCGAGATAAAATCATCAAACCTATTTGGCTCCCTTGTGTAAAGGGAGCTGTCTGCGTTAGCAGACTGAGGGATTGTTACAACCCCTCCGAGTTGCCTTACGGCAACCCACCTCCCCTTACACAGGGGAGGCTCAATTTGATTCGACAAATACTAATTATTTGCAAAAATACAGGGAATAATAATTAATACAATTTAAAAATAAAAATTATCAAACCGTATAAAAATGACGAAGCAACACCGTAAACAATAACAGGTCCTGCGATAGTAAACATCTGTGAAGCCGTACCGAGCACAAAGCCCTCATGCTGAAATTCAAGTGCAGGAGAAACTACGGAATTTGCAAAGCCTGTTATCGGAACAATTGTTCCCGCGCCTGCGTGACGTGCAATTTTATCAAAAACGCCTATACCCGTAAGTATTGCAGTAAGGATTATCAATGCCGACGAAGTGCCTGCCTGAGCCTCCTTTTCATTTAAACCCATATTTTGAAGCAAGGTTAATATCACCTGTCCCAAAAGGCATATTGCTCCGCCGAATAAAAATGCTTTAATGCAATTAAGAAGCTTTGGGGAATTAGGACTTGCTTTATCAGTCATTTTGCTGTAATCGTCTTTGCTGATGCTCATAAAATCACTCTCCATTAATAATGTTTACAATATTATAATAATTATTCTCTTGACATTTATAATTATATCCTGTAATATTAAAATATACAAATTGTAATTTGGAGGCGGCTTTATGCATCTTATTGAAGTTCGTGATGTGTATAAAATATATAACCCCGGTGAAAACCAGGTAAACGCTCTTGACGGAGTTTCAATCACCATTGATGAGGGCGAATTTGTTGCGATTATCGGTCAGTCGGGCTCAGGTAAATCCACTCTTATGAATATGCTCGGACTACTCGATACTCCTACAAGCGGTGAATACTACATAAACGGTCACTTGGTTGACGATTTGACAGATGATGAAATGAGCGTTATCAGAAATGAGCAAATCGGCTTTATATTCCAAGGCTTCAATCTTATACCGTCTCTTTCTGCTCTTGAAAATGTTGAGCTTCCTCTTGTTTACAGAGGAATGCCTAAAAATGAAAGACGAGAAATTTCCATTGATGCGCTTGGCAGAGTAGGTCTTGAAAAGCGAATGCACCATCTTCCTGCGGAAATGTCAGGCGGTCAGCAGCAGCGTGTAGCCGTTGCAAGAGCTATTGCCGCAAGACCACCTGTTATCCTTGCCGACGAGCCTACGGGTAACCTTGATACTAAGTCCACAAAAGAGGTTATGGCAATTCTCCACGAGCTTAAGGACGAGGGCAGAACAGTAATAGTTATCACCCATGATAATGAGATTGCAGAAGAGGCAGAAAGAGTTATCCGTATTCGTGACGGAAAGGTTGTTGAGGACTACATTAATCCCGGTTACGAGGAAAAATACGGAAGAGAGTCAAAGAAGGATAATAAAAATCCTATTGACCAGGGATAATTTCAAAAAATTAAAGGCTGTGAAGTTTGGCAAAAATGCTTTCTTCACAGCCTTTTTTATTACTTTATCAGAATAATTCCTTTTTCAGTTCAATACTGTCTGCCTCTGTAATTTCTCTAATCACTCGGCAGGGATTGCCTGCCGCAAAGGAATTTGGCGGTATATCTCTTGTAACTACACTGCCTGCACCGATAACACTGCCCTCTCCTATTGTAACACCGCCTATTACCGTAACATTGCTTGCCAACCAACAGTTTTTCTCAATGGTAATAGGCTTTGCGTATTCATAATCGTAAAGAGTACCGTCTTCCCTTTTTCTGATATTTCTGTCTTGATATCTCATAGGGTGAACAGGCGTAACTAAGGAAACATTCGGTCCGATAAGAACATTGTCACCGATTTTTACAGGGCAAATATCAAGAACGGTAAAATTGAAATTTACAAAGGTATTTTCTCCAAAAGAGGTAAAAACACCGTAATCAAAATATACAGGTCCCTGAATATAAACTCCGTCTTTTCTGTCTGGAACAAGCTTTGAAAGTATCTCTTCCCTTTTCTCTTCCTCTTCGTCAAAGGTCTGATTGTACATTATATTAAGCCTGTGAGCCTGTGCTCTGATGCTCTCAAGCTTCTTATCACTTGGGTCGTACAGCTTTCCGCTAATCATTTTTTCTTTTTCGGTCATATCATTTTACCTCCGCAATGACTGATTTTATCACAGTTAGGTAATAAAGACAACAGAAAATTTATTTTTCATCCTCTTTACAGGTAAAAAACATTACCCAAAAAATAATGCCTGCAAGAGCAAGTCCGCATCCCAAGCCCGTATAAAACACAGCTATAAATTTCTCAGGAACAAGTCCCGAGGAGCGAAGCCAAATTCCGCCGCCCATCATCACAGCCATTATGATATAAGATTTTAAATCAAAAAAATGCCACACAGGTCTGAATTCCTCTTTATACCCTTTTATCCTTTTTCTGTGCTTAATACTCATTTTGTAAAACATAAATCCAAAGGTGCAAAAAACAGCTATTGAAAGAAGAATATAAAGAAAAGGAATTGAAGTCAGCTTCACATATGAAAGAACACCCAGCCTTGCAACATTAAAGCCTGCAATGAGCCATACACAGCCTGCTATAGCAAGTAAATTATGCTTTTTGACGTGAAAAGCAGGACGTTTACTCATAAAATCACCTCAGCCCTTTGCCGTCTTTTTCAGGGAAACGATAAGAAGAATTATTCCCACGCCTGTTAAGATATGACCGATTCCTGCAATTCCGGAAATCATGGCGCTGATTGATGCTGAAAGAGAAATATCAAGCACCTGTGTTACACCTCTTACAACAAGCATAACGGCAGTAATAGGAACTCCGATATTATATGTCCACAAAAAAGCTTTAAAGCTCTTATACCTTTTAAGATCGTTATGTGCCGCAAAAAGAGAAACCAAAAGAAATACAATCATACCCAGTAAAAACAGATGAGTATGTACCTTTCCGAGAGCGGTAGCTCCCGTATAGCCGTTTAGCTTTGTAAATTCTCTGTAAAAAACTCCTCCTGCCATTGCGGCTATTGCATAAACAAGTGAAATGTTTAAATATTTTTTCATTGATTTTTGCTTCCTTTCATAGCCTTATATCCGATAACTACAGTCCAGACATAAGCACAGGTTTTGGGTATCATTAGCATTCCAACGGCAGGTACTGAATCTGCAAATAAAACTACAGGCAAATAGCAGACAAAGCTCAAGACTACAGTCAGCCACAGGAACTTAAAGGGCTTATCCTGCTTGATTTTCGCACTGCGATAAAAAAGAACGATAATCAGTATTCCGAGAATTGTAAACGGTATATTCCTGTAAATTCCCCAAGACAAAGGAGCATTTGCACTTATCCACTCATTTTGAGGGAACAGACATAACGCAACTCTAAAAGCTGCCAAAATCCAAACCGCAGCAGTTATACCGTTTTTACCCTTAATCTCATATCGAGAACGCCATACGTAATAAAGCAAAACATAGAAAACCGTCATTGTAACCGACGTAATAAGCTTGCCTATTCCAAGGGCAGCGGTATAATTTTCAAGTCCCGTTGTGCACAGGGCAACGGCACGTGGTATAAGGTGAAACGCATCACCGCAGCCAAGGGTCACAGCCATAATTCCGTAGAGAAGATACTGCTTTCTGCCCTTACTGCCACGTATCATAATAATTCCAAGTGTAATAACGGATACAAGATAAACAATATCAAAAATCGTTTCAAAAATAGCTTGCATAATTTTATCTCCTTTTCTGAACAAGGTTCATTTTTAATTATTAAAAATCCCGACAGTTCAGGAATTCTTTATTAATATATCACCTTACGGATTATCGTCACAAGTGTTTCACAGTTGTTTTTATTCTGAGCAAGCAGGACTAAAATATTACCCAGCACAAAATCCGCAAAATCATATTCCGTAAAATCAGAGGAAAAAGCATTTTCCTTTACTGAATTGTCAGCACGCATTACCTCAACCATTCCTGCCTTCATATGATTAAAGTAGTGCTCCATTGCACTTTTAGCCTTACCCTTTTCAGCGTTTGCAATGCCTAAGGAATGAGCGTTAAAAAAATTCGGATATTTTTTTGCACCCCTTTGAACACAGTCGAAAATATATTTCACATAATCGGTAAATGAAAAATCGGTATAGCATTCATCATTCATATGGAAAATATCCTTCCACACGCTTTCAACAGTAGCGATTACCAACTCATTTTTACCCGAATAGTAATTGTAAAGCGTTCCCAAAGCAATATGACATTCATCGGCAACAGTCCTCATATTAAGCGCAGAAAGTCCTTTTTCAGAGACTATTTTTCTGCACTTCTGCATAATTGCATCTTTTGATGTTACTGCTGTATTCATCATACTCACCTCTAATCTGAACATTGTTCATTATACTATCCTATCGGCTCTTTGTCAATATTCCGCATTACCAAATTATATAAAAAAGGAGCTGTAAAAACAGCTCCACTGGCGGAGACGGCGAGATTCGAACTCGCGGGGGATTGCTCCCTAACTGATTTCGAGTCAGCCCCGTTATGACCACTTCGATACGTCTCCAAATACGCAAATGATTTTACCATTTTATAAAGCTTTTGTCAACATAGATAACGAAAAGTACAAAATTCGCTTTAATGTTGCATTTTTGACGGTTCGGATTACTATTCATTGCCTATTGAAAGAAAGAATATTTTGTGATAAAATTATATTATTACAAGCTTTGGAGAATAAATATGGTTGCAATTATTGATTACGGTGCGGGTAATCTTTCAAGCGTTAAAAAGGCGCTGGACTATCTTGGCGCCGAAAGCGAAATCACACAGGACAGTAATAAAATTTTATCTGCCTCCCACGTTATTCTGCCGGGAGTCGGCTCCTTCGGAGATGCTATGGACTCTATGAGAAAGCGTGGTCTTGTTGATACAGTTAAAGAGGCTGCCCAAACAAAGCCCTTTCTCGGCATTTGCTTAGGCTTACAGTTGCTTTTTGAGAGCAGTGAAGAAAGTCCTGATGCAGAGGGTTTAGGTATTCTTAAGGGCAAAATCGTCTCTATTCCTAAGGATAACGGGCTGAAGGTTCCGCATATAGGCTGGAACTCTGTTAATCTTAAACAACAGGTTGGAATTTTCAGCAATATTGATGATGAAAGCTATTTTTATTTTGTTCATTCATTTTATCTGAAGGACGCTGACACTGATGTTGTAGCCGCCACTACCGAATACGGTGTTACCATTCAATGCGCTGTTCAAAGGGACAACCTTTGCGCTACGCAGTTTCATCCTGAAAAAAGCAGTAAAACGGGCTTACAGATACTCAAAAACTTCATCGGGGAGGGTAAATAATTATGTATGCAAAAAGAATTATTCCCTGCCTTGATGTAAAAAACGGCAGAGTTGTTAAAGGTGTTTCCTTTGTTGATTTAATAGATGCAGGTGATCCTGTTGAATGTGCGGCGGCATATGACAGGCAAGGCGCAGACGAGCTTGTGCTTCTTGACATAACAGCTACCCACGAGGGCAGAAGCACTATGCTTGATGTTGTAAAAAGAGTAGCCGAAACGGTATTTATTCCATTCACAGTAGGCGGCGGTATCAAAACCGTTGATGATTTTAAAGAGCTTCTCAGAGCAGGTGCAGATAAAATTTCAGTAAATTCTGCCGCTGTCAGAAATCCTAATTTGATTAACGAGGCGGCTTACAAATTCGGCTCTCAATGTGTAGTTTGTGCTATTGACGCCAAGAGGACAGATAAAGGCGGCTGGGAGGTTTATCTCAATGGCGGCAGAATACCTACAGGCATTGACGCTGTTGAATGGGCACGTGAGGCGGAAAAGCGCGGAGCAGGAGAAATTCTTCTAACCTCTATGGATTGCGACGGTCAGAAAACAGGCTATGACATTGAGCTGACAAGGGCAGTCAGCGAAAACGCAGGCATACCTGTTATTGCTTCGGGCGGAGCAGGAAGGACTGAACATTTTTACGACGCATTTACTGAGGGAAAAGCAGATGCAGTTTTAGCGGCAAGCTTGTTCCATTTTAATGAGCTTCCCATTCCCGTGCTGAAAAAATATTTAAGAGAAAAAAATATTCCTGTGAGAATTTAATCTGAAAAACGGAGGGGTAATATGGCACTCGGTGCACTTTTCATTCTTGAAATTGTTATTTTATTTTCATTCATAATCACATCAATTTTTATGTTTGTTCCGAAAAAAGAGGAAGCAGTACACAAAATTTTCTTTGCGCTGTCGGTAATGCTGGGAGTTCTCGTAACGGTAATAAATGCCACCTCCCTACCGTCAAATTACACTACTCAAATTATTATTGCCTGGATGGGACTGATTCCTGCGGCAATTGGAGTTATAATTGCAGTTGCCAAAGGCAAGCCCACTGTACCGTCAAAAATTCTTGCAATACTGACAACAATAATCGGCGCATTCGGTTATTTGTTTTTGATGTAAAACACTAATAAATACACCCACTTGAAATTTTCTTTCAAGTGGGCTTTTCTTAGCCTTTTAATATTTTTTCTATATCAGCGGGTTTTAATATCTTTCCCTGTGATATTACCCTTTCATTAACAACAAGGGCGGGCATGCTCATAACGCCGTATTCCATAACCTTTTGCATATCGGTGATATACTCAACATCAATATCCATTCCGATATTTTTGACTGCCTGCTTTGTATTTTCATACATCTGATGACAGGATTTGCACCCTGCACCCAAGACCTTTATACAGCAAATACCGTCCTTTGCTTCCGGGCAGCAATCATTTGTAATTTTACTGACTTCATTTGTAGGGCAACCGCAATTGCAAGCGCAAGCGGGAGCCTTCTTTTCTTCTTCCTTTTTCTTACCAAAATTAAATAATGACATAATAAATAACCTCCAAAAACTTTATAAAATAAACGGTTGGATAAGATTAAAGAAATATCCAACAATTATAATTCCAAGCGTGCAAATCGCAATGAAAACAGCAAGCAGTTTTGGTTTTACTGCCTTGCGAAGCATAATCATTGACGGCAGAGAAAGTGTTGTAACAGCCATCATAAAGGAAAGCACCACGCCGAGTAATGCACCCTTAGCAAGCAGAGCCTCTGCAATGGGGATTGTGCCGAATATATCGGCGTACATAGGAACGCCTGCGATTGTTGCAAGAATTACACCGAATGGATTATCGTTTCCAAGAACTTTCACAATAAATTCTTCGGGAATCCAGTTGTGAATAATTGCTCCGATTCCAACACCGATAAGCACATACGGAAAAACCTTTTTTGCGGTCGAAACCACCTGCTCCCACGAATATTTCAAACGGTCCTTAAAATGCAATTCCTCCTGCGGAACATCAATGGAATGTCCGTTTCGGATAAACTCCTCAACTTGATTTTCAAGGTGCAGCTTTTCAATCAGCGTTCCGCCTAAAACTGCAATTACAAGACCGAGTACAACATAAATAACTGCTACCTTCCAGCCGAAAATACTCATTAAAAGTACAAGACTTCCAAGGTCAACCATGGGCGAGGAAATGAGAAATGAAAAGGTAACGCCAATGGGCAGCCCTGCACTTGTAAAGCCTATAAACAACGGAATAGATGAACAAGAGCAAAAGGGTGTTACCGTACCAAGCAGTGCGGCGACAATATTTTGCTCCGATTCCGTGAAATCTGCCGAGTATTCTTTTTGTCCTCTCAGGCGGAAAATAGCTTTGAATGTACGAGATAATCAAAATTAAAATTCCCAAGAGCACCATAATTTTTATGGTATCATAAATAAAAAAACGAATACTGCCGCCGATTTTACTTTCAATATCCAAGCCGATTAATACTAACAGCTTTGAAATAACCTCATAAAGCCATTGCATACCAAGTATTTGATTTTGAATAAAATCCCAAATGCTTCTTATAATTTGCATCAGCATCATCCTTTCATATATACAAATTGAAATATATCGATATATTACCTTTAAAATAAATCGTGCTATTTACACGATTTATTCGCAACAACTGCAATCCGTACCATTGACCGCGGTTAGTTCATTTAAAATTTTCTTTGCTTGATTAGCACCGCTTACGGAAATTGAATAGTGCATCCATTTGCCCTCTTTTCTACCCACAACGATTCCGCTGTCGCACAATATTTTCATATGATGTGAAAGAGTCGGCTGAGTTATATTCAATTCCTCAAGAATTTTACAGGCACATTTTTCACCACTGCAAAGAAGCTTTAAAATTTTCACTCTGTTTTCATCACAAAACGCTTTAAAAATCATAGCAGTTTTCTTTTCATCAATATTCATTTTAACACTTCCATAGATAATTATCTATGTGTATTATATGCAATACATTCATATTTGTCAATATGTTTTTTGAGAACTTAATACTATTTATACATTAGATAAATCCCTATATTTTGCCACATAAAATGACTGCTTTCGTCGTTTTGTAAAGCTATATTGTTTAAAACGATATATATTTAGGTTAATCTACTATTCGTAGGATGACAAATGTCTTTACATATACTATAATTATTATAGCGGAGGGAACATGCTATGAATAATGAAAATATTGGAAAATTCATTTCTGCAATCAGAAAAGAAAAGCAAATGAGTCAAAAAGAATTGGCAAAAAAATTGAATATCACCGATAAAGCAATATCAAAGTGGGAAACCGGGAAGGGAGCGCCGGATGTTTCAAATTTAATTCCGCTTGCCGACATATTAGAGGTTTCTGTTACGGAAATACTTAACGGCAAGAGAATTATTAATGATGTAAAGGAAGAAAACAAAGCTGTTGTTCAAGCTATCAAAAGCACAGAAAAAACCGGTAAGAAAAATACAATTAAGGCAATTATATCGGTTGTGTTGATTCTTGCTATTACTATATCAACTGTCCATATTGGCTGGTTTGCATATTGGGGCAGAAGACATTTGGTATTATATGAAATTGATACCGTGTATCTAACCCAAATAGACACACCGCAAGAAGTAGGATACCGTTATGATGTAGAGGTTACTGCACATAATTGGTTAATCAATCCTTTTAGTATGTACAGCTATGATTTGAGGCCGTATATCGGCGGCGAACAGGAATTCGGTTACAATGGCGGAACATCCAGAAATGTAACAATAAAAGGTTTAAAAGAAACAACCTTCAAACTTGAAGGAATGCTTTATACCGCTTTAGATGAACAAACTGCAATGAATAATTTTTTACAGCTAAGCTTTACTCCGCAGGATTCAGAGCTTGCTGCCTTAAGCTTATATATGCAAGACCATCAGGATGTAAAATTTGTATTTAGGTAGGGTACCGATTACTATCGTTACCTTATCTTCTATGCAATGGCAAATTCTCCGATAAACCGTTTTTTAGGGATGCCATATAAGCTCCTTTCATATGTCATATTGAAATGTGTCTATATAATGTGCTAATGATAAGCCGTGCTGAAAAATGATAGTCCATCAATCCTGACAACACGACTTTTCTTCACATATTTCATCAATAGAGGTTAATGATTTCAAGCATCGTACCGCATAATCAGCCCCTTCGGGAGAAATCGAGTAATGCATCCATTTTCCGTCTTTACGGTCGACAGCAATACCTGAATCGCAAAGAATTTTCATATGGTGTGAAAGTGTAGGCTGAGTAACCTTGATTTCTCAAGTAATCTGCACACACATTTTCTCCGGTTTTCAGCAATTTTAAAATATGTATGCGGTTTTCATCACAAAACGTTTTAAAATTTAAAGCGTTTTTTTCTTCGTCCATATCATAACTCACATAGATAATTTTCTATATATACTTAATTGCAAAATGTCAATAGAAACGCAGAATTTAACAGACGCATTTTTATGTCCTGTTTTTTGTACCATAAATCAAGTTTTGTTTACAATTACGTGATTAAATGCTATGATGAAATCAGAAAGGAGATTTAGATATGGACGAAGATCAATTATTTATGATGGAGCTTGATGAAGGACTGATCGGTTCAAGCGGCGGTTCGGGAGGCTTGTTCAAATCACCTATAGGTATTCTGACTATATGTTCAATTATATTTTTGGTAACAATGGTTTTTTTATCCGATGTTCTTGATGTTTCGGTTATCTGCTCTGTGATTTTTATCGGATTCTTAACCTACTTCTTGATTAACTTATCTGACAACAAAAAAGCTGTATTTACTGCAATTCTCATTATCGGTATACTATTATTGATAACGGCTATAGTTTTGTCCTTTAAATGCAACGATTTAATTCAGGATGTCCTATACAGACAATCGTTGGACCGTGAACTTGCAAAACTAACCGGTCATCATTATGAATACTCTACCTATCAAGATTCAAGTGATGTTGCTATAATGACACTTATTTTTATGCTTTATCCCGTTTCATTAATTTATATCATTGTATCTTTTGTAAAGCTAATTATAAATTCAAAAGTCACTAAAAAGCAGAAAAAAAGGACAGTCATTTGACTGTCCTTTTGATTTTCAGATAGAAACTTATTTAAGTTCAATCTTAGCGCCGGCTTCTTCAAGCTTAGCCTTGAGAGCCTCAGCGTCAGCTGTTGGCATTGCTTCCTTAATTGTTGAAGGAGCACCGTCAACGATTTCCTTAGCTTCCTTAAGGCCAAGACCTGTAGCCTCACGAACTGCCTTGATAACCTGAATCTTGTTTGCGCCAACCTCTGCGAGAACTACGTCAAATTCTGACTTCTCCTCTGCAGCTGCTGCACCGCCCTCTGCAGGTGCTGCTACTGCTACTGCTGCTGCAGCGCTTACGCCAAATTCTTCTTCTACTGCTGATACGAGCTCTGAAAGCTCAAGAACTGTAAGAGTTTTAAGCTCTTCAACGATTGCTGTAACTTTTTCTGATGCCATTTTATTTTCCTCCGTTTAAAATATTTAAAATAAGTTGATTTTGATTTAATTATTCAGCTGTTTCTTCAGCCGGTGCTTCTGCAGGAGCCTCTTCTGCTGCCGGAGCCTCCTCAGCTACCGGTGCTGCCTCCTCTGCAGGAGCTTCTTCTGCTTTTTCTTCAGCAGGCTTGCAAGCCTCAACTCCGCCCTTGTCAACGATTGCCTGAACTGCACGGGCAAAAGCTGCGATAGGAGCATTGAATACGCTGCAAACTGTAGCAAGGAGAACTTCTCTTGATGGAAGCTTTGCAAGAGCTACAAGCTTTTCCATTGAGATAATCTCTCCGTCAAGATAACCGCTCTTAAGTGAGAAATTATCATGAGTGTCAGCGAACTTCTGAAGAATACGTGCTGATGCTACATAATCATCAGCTGATGTTGCGATAGCTGTTGTTCCCTCAAGAACAGACTCAATACCCTCAAGACCTGCATCCTGAGCTGCTCTGCCGAGGATAGAGTTCTTAACTACAGTGTATTCAACGCCTGCTTCACGAAGCTCTCTACGAAGCTTTGTATCATCCTCAACATTGATACCCTTGTAATCAACAACTACACCTGCGCAAGAATTTTTGATTCTCTCTGAAAGGTCAGCAACCATCTGCTTTTTCTTTTCAAGAACTGCTGTACTTGGCATTTATCTTACCTCCATAATTATTTGCCGTATTACTACGGACTTGAAGGCTGTTTAGCTAATAACAAAAAGTGCATCCCGAAAACCTCGGAATGCACATAACATACGAAATAACAAAGTTATCTGAATGTTCATTCCTCGGCAGGCGGTAAACTTACGCCGTATGGCACCTGCTGTCTTTGGCTGAACAGCGAATGTATTTTAACACAAGGAAAAGTCCTTGTCAATACCTTATTAAAAATTATTCAGCTGTGGAAACAGTACCAACCTTGTTAGGATTGATTTTGATTCCGGGGCCCATTGTTGAAGCCACTGCAACTGATTTAATATACTGACCCTTTGCTGAAGCAGGCTTAGCCTTGATGATAGCGTCAAGAAGAGCATTGAAGTTTTCAAGAAGCTTATCAGTACCGAATGAAGCCTTGCCGATTGGGCAGTGAATAATGTTTGTCTTATCAAGACGGTACTCAATCTTACCTGCCTTAGCATCCTGAACAGCCTTAGCAACGTCCATTGTAACTGTACCTGCCTTTGGTGAAGGCATAAGACCTCTTGGACCGAGAACCTTACCGAGACGACCAACGAAGCCCATCATATCCGGTGATGCGATAGCAACGTCGAAATCCATCCAGCCGCCCTGAATCTTCTGAACAAGGTCAGCGTCACCAACGATATCTGCGCCTGCTTCTTCAGCGGCTTTAGCAAGATCACCCTTTGCAAAAACTGCAACCTTAACGTCTTTACCTGTACCGTTTGGAAGAATAACTGCGCCTCTAACCTGCTGATCAGCATGACGTGAATCAACGCCGAGACGGATATGAGCCTCGATGGTCTCATCAAACTTTGCTGTAGCAGTCTTTACTGAAAGCTCAAGAGCTTCAGCTGAATCATATAAATTTGAACGGTCAATAAGCTTTGCACCGTCTGTATATTTCTTTCCGTGTTTCATAATTTAATACCTCCAGTGGTTAATCGGATACTTCCTCCCACAAGGGAATTAGTCTTCTACTACTATACCCATGCTGCGTGCTGTGCCGGCGATCATTGACATTGCGGCTTCAAGAGATGCTGCATTAAGATCAGGCATCTTTGTCTCTGCAATTTTCTGAACGTCTGCCTTTGAAATTGTAGCAACCTTGTTCTTGTTAGGAACACCTGATGCTTTGTCAATTCCGCAAGCCTTCTTGATAAGAACTGCTGCAGGCGGTGTCTTTGTAACGAATGTAAATGAACGGTCCTCATATACTGTGATTACAACAGGAATGATAAGACCTGCGTCATTCTTTGTTCTCTCATTGAACTCTTTTGTGAATGACATAATGTTTACGCCGTGCTGACCGAGTGCAGGACCAACAGGCGGTGCCGGAGTAGCTTTGCCGGCAGGAATCTGAAGTTTAATTAAACCTACTACCTTCTGTGCCATAATTAATTTCCTCCTAATATTGTGGTAAATGGCGAAGCCTTTGCTTCTCCCACCATTATCCGCAGACAGGCAAGGTCTGCAAACAATGATAATAAGCAGATATACTGCGAATTACTGAATTAATCTTCTTTGACCTTTTCAAGCTGGTCAAGCTCAAATTCAACAGTGTTTTCCCTGCCGAACATTGAAACGGTTACGGAAACGCTGTTGTTTTCAACATCTATCTCATCAACAACACCTGAGAAGCCTTCAAGCGGACCGTCAATAACATTGACCATATCGCCCACCTCATAAGAAACCTGAACGCTTACTCTCTCAAGGCTGTTATTTCTTACCTCTTCATCTGTAAGAGGCTGGGGCTCTCCCTCAGGACCTACAAAGCCTGTACATCCCCTTGTATTGCGGACTACGTACCAGCTTTCGTCAGTCATCACCATTTTAATGAAAACATAGCCGGGCATCAACTTTCTTTGATATTCCTTTTCAGTGCCGTCTGCCTTAAGCTCCTTAACTGTTTCAGTAGGAATAGCAACCTCCTGAATAAGATCATGGAGATTACGGTTCTCTACAACTATTTTTATGTCGCTGGCAACCTTATTCTCATAGCCGGAAAAGGTGTGGGCAACATACCATTTTGCTTCTTCCATACAAGCCTCCCGAATAAAAGTTTAGTTTTTAAATAAGCCTACTAACAATTATTCAGCAGCTTCTGTTGTTGCTTCTTCTGTTGCTTCTTCAAGGGCAGCCTCAGTAGTTGCTTCCCCTTCTTCCGAAACAGATGTGGTGGTTTTTGAATCCTCCGCAAGATTTTTAATTCCCTTCATTCCGAGAGAAAGAAGTGAATCGACGCCGTAGATACAAATACCTACGATGAATACAACAACGAGAACGATTGCGGTGTTTTTGACAACGTCTTTACCGTTTGCCCAAACGACCTTTTTGCCCTCTGCTTTAACGCTCTTGAAGAATGATGCAATGGATTTAAAAGGATTTTTCTTTGACTTCTTCTTTGCCTTAGGCTTATTTGCTTTGTCGGCTTTTTCAGGCTTTTCAGCTTTCTTTGAAGTCTTCTTTTCTTCAGCCATTTGCTCCTCCTCCTGTTACTTTGTCTCTCTGTGGAGAGTATGCTTCTTGCAGAAAGGACAATACTTATTCATTTCCAATCTGTCAGGTGTGTTCTTCTTGTTTTTCATTGTGTTGTAATTGCGCTGTTTGCATTCAGTGCAAGCTAAGGTAATCTTAACTCTCATAAATAGCACCTCCGTTAAAATTTCGATAATTAATCTCCCTCGTTCGCCACGCAAAGCGAAGCAGGCAAAAAAATAAGGCCCTGCGGCACTTTCAACCTACTACGAGGTAACGTTAATATACCACATAGTCAAGGAATAGTCAAGCATTTTTTATAAAAAGTTTGCATTTGTATCGGTTTTATATTATTATAATGTAAGCAATCGAAAGATAGCAGAATATATTGTGCAGGATGATAGTAATGACCACAATTATTATAGGCGGCGGTGCAAGCGGACTTGCCTGCGCTATTAGGTTAAAACAGAATATTTCCGACTGTGATGTGATTGTTCTTGACAGAATGAATACAGTGGGCAAAAAAATTCTTGCCACAGGAAACGGCAGATGTAATTTTTCAAACATTAACGCAGAGCATTGCGATGAAGTTCTCGACTTTTTTCATGGCTTGGGACTGATTGAAAGAGCAGATGAGGAAGGCAGACTTTACCCATATTCAAATCAAGCGTCAACCGTTCTTGATACGCTGACAGAAGGCTGTAAAAGGCTCGGTGTTGAAATTATAACAGACTGCACGGTTACGGGAATAGACAGGGATTTGTGCGTGACAACTGACTGCGGAATTTATATGGCTGACAATATTGTCATTGCCACAGGCGGTAAGGCACAGAAAAATCTCGGCTCCGACGGAAGCGGTTTTTCCCTTTTGCAATCTATCGGTCACAAAATCACACCTTTGTCCCCTGCCCTTGTTCAGCTAACCTCATCAAGCAAATATCCAAGGGCGCTTAAGGGTCAGAGAGCAAAATGCAATATGTCAATACTCCTTGACGGAGAAGCGGTATGCAGTCAATTCGGAGAGGTGCTTTTTACCGACTACGGACTTTCGGGCATAGTAGCAATGAATTTATCCGAAACGGTCAGCGAAAATTTCTCATCTCAAAGCCCTAAAAAATGCATTGCTTCTCTTGATTTAATACCCGATATGACCGAACAGGAAATATCGGATTATCTTAACCGTTTCGGAAATTTAAGCGGTATTCTCGGCAGAAAAACATCAGATATAATAGAAAAGCAGTCGTCGGGTGATTTGGAAAAAACGGCGCATATTTCAAAAAACTGGCAGTTAATCATCACAGGCACAAAGGGATATGATTTTGCACAGATTACAAAGGGCGGTGCCGACTTAAAGGAATTTGACGGCTTTCAGTCAAAAAAGGTCAGCGGTGTTTACGCCTGCGGAGAAGTCCTTGACAGACAGTTTTCCTGCGGAGGCTTCAACCTCAATTTCGCTTTTTACAGCGGTATCAAAACGGCTGACCAAATAGCCGAAAAAAACTAATGCACAACAGGTATATATAATATGATAAGAATTAACGAAATAAAATTATCTCTTGACGAGGACGAGTCCCTCTTAAAAAGCAAAGCGGCTAAAATCCTCAAAATTAATGAAAAATATATAAATTCCTATACTATATATAAGAAAAGTGTTGACGCCAGAAAAAAGGATGACGTTCATTTCACTTATTCGGTTGATGTAATCATCAGCCTTGACGAAAATCAGATTGCCGAAAAGTGCAAATCAAACAAGGTTCAGCTTGTAAAGCCCTACAAATACGAAATGCCTGAAAATAAAAGAGTAAGTCATTTCCGACCTGTTGTTATAGGCTTTGGTCCTGCGGGAATGTTTGCAGGTCTTATTCTTGCACAGGCAGGCTTAAAGCCAATAATCCTTGAAAGAGGAAAGGACGTTGACTCACGTCAAAAAGACGTAAACAAATTTTGGAAAACAAGAGAGCTTAACGAGGAATCAAACGTGCAGTTCGGCGAGGGCGGAGCAGGCACCTTTTCCGACGGAAAGCTGACAACGGGAATAAAAAGTCCTTATATCAAAAAGGTTCTTGAGGAGCTTTATGAGGCAGGTGCTCCTGAGGAAATTTTATATTCCTCAAAGCCTCACATCGGAACTGACAGGCTGACGGTTGTTGTTAAAAACATTCGTAAAAAAATTGAGTCTTTAGGCGGAGAGGTCAGACTTGAATGTAAGCTTGAAAAAATCATAAAAGCAAACGGCTTTGTTCACGGAATAACATATTCAAAAAACGGTGAATTTTACGATATGGAATGTGACAGCGTCATTATGGCAATAGGTCACAGCGCAAGAGACACCGTTGAAATGATGTATAATATGGGCGTTGAAATTATACAAAAGCCGTTTTCAGTCGGTGCAAGAATTGAGCATCCTCAAAAGCTGATTAATGAGGCACAGTACGGAAGATTTGCAAATCATCCCAAGCTTGGCGCCGCAGATTATAAGCTTGCCTGCCACGGTCTCCACGAAAGAGGCGCATACACCTTTTGTATGTGTCCGGGAGGTACTGTTGTTGCCGCCGCCAGCGAAAAGGAGGGCGTAATCGTAAACGGTATGAGCTCCCTTGCACGTGACGGAGAAAACGCTAACTCCGCATTGCTTGTGGGAATTGAGCCTAAGGATTTTCCCTCTGACCACCCCCTTGCAGGAATATACTATCAGCGTGAAATTGAGCATAAAGCATATGTGCTTGCAGGAAGCAATTACAGTGCGCCGGCACAGCTTGTGGGTGATTTTCTCAAGGGTATTGAAAGCAAGGAGCTAGGAAGCGTAAATCCCACCTGCCCCACAGGTGTTACGCTGACAAATCTTGATGAATGTCTGCCCCAAAAGGTTTCCGCCACAATGAAATCGGCAATTTTTGAAATGGACAAAAAGCTTAAGGGCTTTAACCTTTACGACGCTGTTCTGACTGCTCCCGAAACGAGGTCATCAAGCTCCGTTAGAATACTGAGAGATGAATTTATGCAGTGCAATATCAGAGGAGTTTATCCCTGCGGTGAAGGTGCAGGATATGCAGGCGGCATTGTATCCGCTGCAGTTGACGGAATAAAATGCGCCCACGCAGTTCTTGATGATGAGCATTAATTTACCGAGGTAGCAAGCAAATGAGAATGAAGAGAAAGAAAAATCTTGACGAAAGAATTAATGCATCGTCGGATTATCTTATCACTATGAAAAACGACTCTTTGAATTACAATGATGCCGTTAATGAAAATCACATAATTGACTTTAAACAGATTTTTAAAAATGATAAGCCTGTTTATCTTGAAATAGGCAGCGGCAAGGGTCAGTTCGGCTGTACCTTTGCAAGGGAAAACCCCGACAAAAATATTCTCTGTGTTGAAAGAAACAAAAATGTACTTATCCTTGCCATTGACTCCGCAAGAGAAATGGAGCTTGATAACATTATGTTTCTGTGCGGAACGGCTGAATATCTGCCGTCATACATAGAGGAGCAATCCGTAGAAGCAATTTTTTTGAATTTCTCCTGTCCTTTTCCAAAGCACAGGCACATTGCACACAGGCTTACAAATCCACGCTTTCTTGAAATATACAAAAAGATGCTTAAGCCTAACGGCGTAATTTGTCAGAAAACTGATAATGTGCACTTTTTTGAATATTCAATTGAGGCTTTTTCCTCCTGCGGTTTCAAGCTTTCAAATATTTCTCTTGATTTGCATAACAGTGATTTTGAGGGTAATATTGTTACGGAATATGAGGAAAAATTCGCATCTCAGGGCTTCCCCATTTATCGCCTTGAGGCAAGATTATAGAATAATAAATTAGAGTTTGTATAGTACATCTGCAAAGCAGATATATTATGTTTCCGCTAACGCGGAGGTTTTTCATTTCTTTCGAGTTGCGAAAGAAACGAAACAAAGAAAGCAAATCAAGGGGAGAAAACATCAAAGATGTTTTTTAATTCCCCTTGATAATTCCCTCTGCTACGTCGGCACGCGCACAATGCGCACTGTGCCGAGGAAACACATTTTCGTAGGGGCAGGGCTCTGAGCCTGCCCGAATAATTAATCTTGCGGGAGGGGATGGAACCCCTCACCTACAAACACAAACAACACCGTTATTACAAATCAACCGTAGGGGCTTGCAGTGGTCGCCCGCTTATAACGGGCTTGCAATGGGATTCCCCTGTTAGGGGAAATGTCTGCGAAGC
>JBJFHZ010000100.1:0-7067 GCA_051894075.1 Eubacterium sp. | reverse complement strand
GTAATTTATTTCTTATCTATTTTTCTGTAGAAAATATTAAAAATTCTTTTCCCGAAAAGGCTTTGTATCAGCATTGAATATTCCTCATAGCTGACCTCTTTTCCGTAGTGCATCATTTCGTAAACAATGTCCTTTTCAGAGGTTTTGTAATCTGATTTTTCAAAGCCGTTTGAATTATAGAATTTTTCTCTTTTAACTCTTTGCTCAAAGTTTTCGTACTTTTCGTCAACCTCTTCCATATTCAAAATCAGACGTTTGCCCGAAAAGATTTTTTTAGCCTCGTCAAGCGCCTTTGTGCCGTAGCCCTTTCCTCTTGCCTCAGGCACAACAGCAAGGAAAAATATATAAACTATGTCTTTATAGTAAACAACAAACATCAGCCCTGCAAAGCCGTTGTCATCCATTTTGAAAAAATCACATTTGTCAGTATTTGAAAAATGCTTCAGCATAAAATATGGCATTCTTTCTCCTGCAGGGAAAGCTTCTCTGTATAGCTTTTTTGCCTTTTTAAAATCCTCTTTACCGGTAATTTTTTTCAGCTGAAACAATTTGTAACCTCCAAATAAATATATGTGATTTAATCATTGTTTTTATATACTTTAAACATCATAAAGAACGGTGCAATTAAAAGAATACAGGCGGCATAAATACTTTTGACGAAAAAATATCTGGTGAGAAAGGTTCCAGTTATCGCACCGACAATAAAAGCAATTATAATTGTGTAGTAAGTTAAACTTGTAATTATGCATTTTTTGTCTTTTGCTTTTATTCCGTGAAAAAGCATTTCAGTACCGCTTCGGAGATTTCCCGTGCACATAGTTGTGGCAATTTTATTACCGCTTATTACTCTGAAGCTTTCAACCTGCATAGCACAGACAAATGATACCATTGCATTAACGATAATATCAAGCTTTCCCTGTTGAATAAATGAAGTGGAAAAAAGTATAACCGCTTCCAGAAGAACTATATACTGTCTCCAATGAAAAATGTGATTTTCCTTTAGATTAAATTTTAAAAGCTCAGTCAAAAGTATTCCTGCGGTAAATGCCAAAATAGGAATAATATACCTTATTGCAGATGAAAAATCTCCGTTTGCAATGCTTATGCCGAGAAGCACGATATTGCCGGTCTGCGCATTGGCAAATACTTTTCCCCTTATAAAATACGTATAGGCATCAAGATATCCTCCAACAGAAGCGAGAAAAATACCAAGTATGAAATTTTCCGACATTTGCTTTGATTTTATTGATTTCAAATTTAACCTTCCTGTTTTCATTTATTCAAAATAGTAAACTCTTGTTTCGTAAGGACGAAGCTTAAATCCGTTGCCCTGAACAGTATTATAATCATAGTTGCATAAAATTGCCTTACCTTTTGACAGGTCAAAGCCTTTTGGTGCCTCAAAAGGAACTCTCTCATCACTAAAAGAATTAATAACAAGAAGCCTTTTTCCTTTATAGTTTCTCTCATAAACATAAAGCTTATCCGATGATTTATAGTGCTCTTTGTAATCTCCCCATTTTGCAACATCATTTTCCTTCTTGAATTTAATAAGCTTTTTGTAGTGATTGTAAATGGAATTCGGGTCAGCCATTTCCTTTTCGGCATTGATTTCGTGGTAGTTTTTATTGACGGGGAACCAAGGGGTTCCTGTTGTAAAGCCTGCATTTTTGCTGTCGTTCCATTGAACGGGAGTTCTTGCATTATCTCTTGTGGATTTAACGGCAAACTCCCAGCATTTGTCCGGGTTCATATGTAGCTTGTTAAGAGCGGTATAATAATTGTTTTTTACGAAGCAGTCTACATAATCGTCTATGCTGTCAAGCTTTGTGTTGAGCATACCGATTTCCTGTCCTTGATAAATAAAGGGTGTACCCTGCTGAAGCATATACATATTTGCAAGCATTTTGCCGGACTCTGTTCTGTATTTTTCACTGCCGTAGCGTGAAATAATACGGGGGTGGTCGTGGTTTTCAATATAAAGAGTGTTCCAGCCCCTGCCGTTAATTTTGTTTTGCCAGTTTGTAAATGCCTTTTTCATAGTCTTCAAATTGAATTTCGTCTGCAAAAAGTCAATGAGAAAGGCGTCAGCCTCGATATGCTGAAAATGAAACATCAAATCAAGCTCTTTATGGCTTTCGTCAATATACTTAAGAGCGTTGCCCGGAGTCATCATAGGAGCCTCACCTACGGTGAAGCAATCATATTTATCCGTGATTTCACGATATTCCTGAAGATATTTATGGATATTAGGTCCGTCCATATAATGCTCAATACCACAGCCTATGGGAAGAGGAATTCCGTTTGGCAAGCCCTGACGCTTAGATATAAAGGTGATAACATCCTCACGGAAGCCGTCAACTCCCATATCAAGCCAGAATTTCATAATGTCCTTAACCTCTTCTCTGACCTTCGGATTGTCGTGGTTAAGGTCGGGCTGTTTCTTTGCAAAAACATGGAGATAGTATTCCTTTGATTTTTCGTCCTGCTCCCAGGCACCGCCCTCAAAGCAGGAAAGCCAGTTATTCGGAGGTCTTTTACCGCCGAATTTACCCTTTCTCCAAAAATAATAATCGTGGTAAGGTGATGACGGGTCCTTTGATTTTATAAACCATTCGTGCTCGTCAGAGGTGTGATTTACAACAAGGTCCATTATAACCTTCATTCCTCTTTGATGGGCACCGTCAAGCACCTGCTTGAATAAATCAAGGTCGCCGTATTCCTCGTGGATATTTCTGTAATCGGCTATATCGTATCCGAAATCTGCATTTGGCGACGGATAAAGTGGAGAAAACCATATGCAGTTTATTCCCAAATCCTGAAGATAATCAAGCTTTGACAGTACACCCTGCAAATCTCCTATGCCGTCTCCGTTGCCGTCACAAAAGGAACGAGGCCAAATCTGATATACCACAAGCTCCTTGTACCAATCCTTCATATGTATTACCCCTTTATTATTAATCATTATAATAAGTATAGCACACAAATAATAATTTAACAATACGCTTGAAAAAATTAAGAAAATAGGGGATATTTCATACATTTAGCGTATATTTATGCAATATACAATGAAAAAATGTTGACTTTATACTAAAATTATGATAGATTTATAAAAAAGAACGAGGGCGACTTTTATTTTGCCCTCATATTATTTTTAAATATTCGGAGGAAATTAAAATGAAAACAGCAAAAAAGGTTCTTGCTGTCGTTCTCGCTCTTATGATGGTTGCAGCTTGCTTTGCAGGTTGTTCATCAAGCAGTGACGATACAGCATCAAATGAGGAAGTAAAAACTCTTACATTAGCTACAAGTGCAGATTTCCCACCATACGAATCAATTGGTGACAACGGTGAATATGTTGGTATCGACATTGAAATCGCACAGGCTATCGCTGATAAGCTTGGCTATGAATTAAAGGTTGAAAATATGGACTTTGATTCAATTATCACAGCTGTGTCATCCGGAAAAGCCGATATGGGTATGGCAGGTCTTACAGTAACTGATGAAAGACTTCAGAGTGTTGATTTCTCATCATCATACGCAACAGGTATTCAGGCAATTGTAGTTGCTGAGGATTCAGCTATCACAACAGTTGATGACCTCTATGCAGAGGATGCAGCATACAAGGTAGGCGTTCAGCTTACAACAACAGGCGACATCTATTTCTCAGGTGACATTGCTGACGGTCTTACAACATGTACTGTAGAGGAGTATCAGACAGGTGCTGAGGCAATCGCTTCTCTTACAAGCGGTAAGATTGATGCAGTTATCATTGATAACGAGCCTGCAAAGTCATTTGTAGCTGCAAACGATGGTCTTAAAATACTTGACACCAAGTACACTGAAGAGGATTATGCAATTGCTTTTGCTAAGGGTAGCGAGTTAACAGCAGAGGTTAATTCAGCACTTGAAGAGCTTATTAACGACGGAACTGTTCAGAAAATCATTGACAAGTACATCCCTGCTGAGTAATTCTTTATTCAACAACGGAGGTGGAAATCCACCTCCGTATTTCTTTGAAAGGAGATAATTTTATGGCAGAATGGTTTGAAAATTTAAAATCTCAATTCATTTTGAATTTTGTCGACGGTGCACGCTGGAAGCTACTGCTTGAGGGCTTGGGTTCAACCTTGGAAATAACATTGGTTGCTGTTGTAATCGGCATATTCTTGGGAATTATTGTTGCCATAGTTCGCTCCTCATACGATAAAAATGCAAGCAGTATGCACGGAGCAGGAAAAGCAGTTTTAGGCTTTTTCAACGCAATTGCAAAGATATATTTAACAGTTATCAGAGGAACACCTGTTGTTGTTCAGCTTTTGATTATGTACTATATAATCTTTCAAGCATCAAATAATAAGATGCTTATTGCGATAGTGACATTCGGTATTAATTCGGGTGCCTATGTTGCGGAAATATTCCGTTCCGGAATTATGTCCATTGACTCCGGTCAGTTTGAGGCAGGCAGAGCAGTGGGCTTGAATTATACTCAAACTATGATTCATATTATTATTCCGCAAGCATTTAAAAATGTACTTCCGGCTTTAGCGAACGAAGTAATTGTACTTTTCAAGGAAACATCTGTTGCCGGATACGTTGCAATTACCGACCTTACAAGAGCCGGTAATATGATTCGTGGTGTAACCTTTAGTGCGTTTATGCCGCTTATTGCAGTTGCTTTGATTTATCTTGTTATAGTTGTTGTTCTTACAAAGCTCGTATCTCTGCTTGAAAGGAGGCTGCGTTCAAGTGACCACTAATGATACCTTTATTAAGGTTTGCAATCTTGAAAAAAGCTTTGGTGATAACCATGTTCTTAAGGGCATTGATTATGAAATCAAGGTAGGAGAAAAAATTGTTGTTATCGGTCCCTCAGGCTCAGGAAAATCAACCTTCCTGCGTTGCTTGAATTTGCTTGAAGAGCCTACCGGAGGCGAAATATATTTTGAAGGACAATGTATTACCGATAAAAAATGTGACGTTGACAGGGTTCGTCAAAAAATGGGAATGGTCTTTCAGCATTTCAACCTTTTCAACAATCTTACCATAAAGAAAAATATCACCCTTGCTCCTGTTAAGTTGAAGAAAATGAGTAAGGACGAGGCTGATGCAAAAGCGATGGAGCTTTTGAAAAAGGTTGGCCTTGAGGACAAGGCTGATGCTTATCCGTCTCAGCTTTCAGGCGGTCAGAAGCAGAGAGTTGCTATTGTAAGAGCTCTTGCTATGAATCCTGACGTAATGCTTTTTGACGAGCCTACCTCTGCCCTTGACCCGGAAATGGTAGGGGAGGTACTGGGTGTAATGGAGGACCTTGCAAAGCAGGGTATGACAATGGTTGTTGTTACTCACGAAATGGGCTTTGCAAGAAAGGTTGCCGATAAGGTGCTGTTTATGGACGGCGGATATATTGTTGAGGAGGCACCTCCTGAGGAGCTTTTCACAAATCCGAAGGACCCAAGACTTCAGCAGTTCTTAAAGGCTGTATTATAAAAACAACCCGACTTGATTATTCAAGTCGGGAATTTTTATCTGGAAAGCTTTTTGTTAAGAAACTTTTGTAATTCATCAAGACGGTTTTTGTCAAGTGGCGGTGTGTCTTTTAATGGGTTTTCATCTCCTAAATTTTCATATTTGAAAAAGCCCATTGTGTGAAATGCGAGAAGCTCATATTTTTCAAATTTAAACTGCTTTGCAAATTCAGCGTATTTTGAAATGCTTTCTTCATTGTCATTGATATTCGGTACAACAACCGTTCGAAGCCACAGCCTTATTCCTTTTTCGGTACAGTATTTTCCTATTTCAACAAAGTTGTTGAAATTGCCTTTTGTGTATTTTTTGTAGCTTTCGGGCTCGTAAAATTTTAAATCAAGGATAACTAAATCTGCGCCGTTAAGTGCCGTTTTAACGTCATCCGTCAGCGGTACACTTCCTGATGTGTCTATGGCATAGTTAATGCCCTCGGCTTTTAAAAGCGGTGCCGTTTCGTTTATAAATTTCGCATTTAACAGTGGCTCACCGCCTGAAAAGGTAACGCCTCCGCCGTTTTTGAAATATGGCTTGTATCTCTTAATTTTGTTCACAAGCTTTTCGGCACTCCATTCGTTACCCGATTTGTACCATGTGTCGGGATTGTGGCAGTATGCACACCGCAAAGGACAGCCTGTAAAAAATATTGCATAGCGTATTCCGTCGCCGTCAAGCGCCGCCATTGATTCAAATGAATGTATGTCAGCCATTATTGTACCTCCGTTAAAATATTTATCGTCCTGCCATTTTAGAGCGTTATTATTTATGTATTCACATATATTTATGTAATCTTCTTCATCTCTGATGATGTGGTCATAATATGAACGTTGCCACAAAATCATTCCATATTTATTTGTTGTATATGACTTTATTTGTCCTATAATTTTTTGTAGGGGAGGGCCTCCGTGCCCTCCCGTTTTGTTATCAATCACAACAATTAAATGTATATGGTTTGGCATAACAACATAATTATCAATGAAAATGTTTTCATAATTTTCATTAATGTATTTTATTGAATCAACAATCTCTTTTCCTATTGTTGTTAATTCAATTTTCGGGAGGGCACGGAGACCCTCCCCTACAATATTACTTAAAATACATTTTCTGTCTTTTGTACATATTGTTATAAAATATGCACCGTTTTTACTGTAATCAAATGCTGTTAATCTGTTTGGCTTTCTTACAGGCAAATCTTTTTTATCAGTCATATTTTATTTGCTATTTCCGATATCATATTGTCGTAATCATTTTTAGCTTTATTAAATTCGTCAACGGTTATTTTACCTTTGTCAAAATTCTTTTCTGCATTTTTCAGATTCTCTGAAGCAAGATTATACTTGTTTTGAATTGAGAAAATTTCACAAAAGCTTTTTAACGAGCCGAAATTAACTTTAATGCTGATAAGCATTGTGCTAAACATAATGACAAACATACCTATCAGAATGAATATAAGCTTTGATAAATCTTCAAGGTTAGCCTTAAGCAAAATAATCACAAAAGCCGCAATTTCAAATGCTTCTGCAAGCAATTCAACTATTATC
>JBJFHZ010000099.1:0-7107 GCA_051894075.1 Eubacterium sp. | reverse complement strand
TTTACACAAGGGAGCCATAAATTTGCTACAAATACACATCGACAAATACTAATTTATCCTTTAGATTCAATGAGCTTACATTCAACCTCAAAGGTTTTAATTTCATTATTTTCTATTCTTGCGATAGTCAGCTTGATAGTATCGCCGGGCTTCGAATCTGCAAGGATAGATGTCATAACGTCGGTAGATGTCATTGTTTTTCCGTTTACTGCAACAATCATATCATACTGCTTGATGTCCTTATTTTTCAAATCGGAATTATCGTCAACGGAATTGATAACCATTGTGCCCTCTGCATCCTTAAAGCCCTTTTCCTCAAGTGCATTTAATATAGCGGAAGCGTTATTGAAGCTTGTAAGCGGATTATACTGGATACCGATTTTTGCTCTGCCTTCTACATAGCCTGATTTAATAAGGCTGTTTGCAGTTGCGATTGCAGTTGATGACGGAACAGCAAAGCCCATTCCCTCATAATCGGTTGAAGCGATTTTTGAAGAGTTGATACCGATAACCTGTCCCTGCATATTAAAGAGAGCACCGCCGCTGTTGCCGGGGTTGATTGCGGCATCTGTCTGAATACACTTGTTATCATATCCGATGCTTGATGAAACAGGTCTGTCAAGAGCTGAAATATAACCGCTTGTAACGGAGTTCATAAATTCAAGTCCGCCGGGGCAACCGATTGCAACTACCTGCTCACCTACAACAAGATTTTCACTATTTGCAAATTCTGCAACCTTTAAGCCTGTAGCTTCAATGGAAAGAACACCGATATCTGTTTGGCTGTCGTAAGCTACCATTGTTGCGTCGTATTCCTCTTTATTATTAAGAGTAACCTTAAAGCTGTCACCGCCGCTGATAACATGGGCACAGGTCATTATATAAGTTTTGCCGTCCTTCTCAGACATAATTACGCCGGAGCCTTCGCCCGACACTGAAGGCTCGGAGCTGTTGCTTCCTCCCTGTGATCCATAGCCGTAGAAATAGCTGTAAGCACTTGCCTGCTGTGAATAAACGGTAATGCCAACGCAGGAGTCAATACACTCCTTTGCAACACCTGCAACGGTGTAGTTACCGTCCTTATCAACGGTGGCAACCTCGTCGCTGTTTTGTGCAGTTACGTCGCCCTCATTTGCGTTTTGTGACTGAGAGGTACTTTCTTTATCGTTTGAGTTGCTTTTAATACCGAGACTTGAAGCAACAATTCCTGCAACAGCCACACATACGCATACGATTATAACAATAAGAATTACAATACCTGCCTTACTTTTTTTAGGCTTATTTTTTTTGTTATCATCATCATTGTAATTATCATTTTGAGGGGAACCTGCTCCGCTGTCTGATGAATAATAATTGCTTTGGCTGTTTGGATTATAATAACTATTTCCCTGATAGCCATTGTAGGACTGACCTGAATTTTGACTGCTGTCATCATTATTTACATATGAATAATGATATTCTCCGCCGTCAGACTGCTCAGGCTCCTTTTTCTCCGGTGGAGTGTAATAGGTGCCGTTGGTATTGCCTGTAGGTCGGTAATAGTCAGGTCTTGCCTGTTCTTCCTTGTTTTTTTCTTCGTCAAATTCACTCATATTAATTCTAAAGCCTTTCCGACTACAAGATTGTAAAAGAAATCACAAAGCCTTGCTGTAGCCCGACAAGGAGTGATGCAATTAATTATTTTTTATCCTTTTTATAGCGAGGCGTATAATTTTTAGGCAGAGTAAAGATAAATTCTGCCGATTCTTCGTCGTCGCTTTTTGCGTAAATATTACCGCTGTGCATTTCAACCATCATTTTTACGATATAAAGTCCAAGACCTGCACCCTTTGCGTCAAGCCCTCTTGATTTATCAACCTTATAAAAGCGCTCAAATACCTTTGAAAGCTCCTCTTGCTTAATACCGATACCGCTGTTTTTGATGTGAACCTCAATTTTGTCATTCAAATCAAAGAGGGAAACCTTAATGTAACCGCCCTCATTTGTGAATTTTACGGCGTTATCGCATATATTGTAAACCACCTGATAAATCATATCCCTGTCGGCGACAATATATGTAGGAGGTAAATCCTCAAGCCCAAGTATTTCAATATGCTTTTCTTCAATCTTCTGCTCAAAGGTCAGAAGAATATGGATGATTTGGTCTGTTATATCGTAATTCTGCGGCTTCATTTCAAAGCTGCCTGACTCTATTTTGCTCATATTAAGCATTGTTACAACAAGTCGGGTAAGTCTTTTGATTTCACCGCTGACAATTTCAAGATAATAATCTGCCTTGTCCTTTGGTATTGTTCCGTCAAGTATACCGTCGATAAAGCCGCCGATTGATGTCATAGGAGTTCTCAGCTCATGGGAAACGTTTGATACAAAGCTTCTTCTTGATGATTCAAGGGTGTCAAGTGCGTCCGCCATATCGTTAAAGGCCCTTCCCAAATCCGCAAGCTCATCATCACCTGTAACCTTTACTCTGTATGAGAAATCGCCAACAGCAAACTGCTTTGCCGCCTTGCTCATTTCCTGAAGCGGTCTGACAAAGCTTCTTGTCAGATGCCAAATGAATATGAAGCCTAAGAACAGGCATAGAAAGGCACTTAATAAAAACATCCTCAAAACAGCATAGGTCAGTGAGTCAACATTAGTTTCCGTGGTGGCGAAAACAGAACCTATAATTTGGTTACCGCTGTAAATGGGATATCCCACAATATAGGACATTTCACCGTTTACATTTCCTTTTCCCGTGTAACTGCTTTCGTAAACCTTTTGAAGAATATTGTCTCCTATATAGTAGCTACTGTGATAGGGGCATTGTGAAAAATGACCGAAGAAGGGTAGTGAGCCTGACCTTTCCTTGCACATTATTATTTTTCCCTCAATATCGCAAACGAAAACGTCGGCGTCTATGGAGTTTGAAATGATTTTCAATGATTTACATATCATTTCCTTTTCAACAGAGTAGGTATCGTTCATTTCCTGAACCACAAGCGTGGAATTAACGCTTTTTGCTATTGACTGCGTATTCTCCATAAGAAGCTGGGTTTTTTCGTTTCTGTTGTATGCGTTTACGAGCACGGTAAGAGTAGTTCCCAACACAGTAAGAACTACAAGGAAAATAGCTGAAAACAATAAGAAATACTTGGCAAATATATTATTACTCAGAAATTGCTTTGTAACCGATTTCTTGTTTGATGCCATATTATATTCCTTATTTTATTATTCTTTAGTTTCAAACTTGTAGCCTACGCCCCAAACGGTTTTAAGTGACCATTTGTCAGATACACCCTCAAGCTTTTCACGAAGTCTTTTAACGTGAACGTCAACAGTTCTTGAATCTCCGTAGTAATCAAAGCCCCAAACCTCATCAAGAAGCTGGTCTCTTGTGTAAACTCTGTTTGGATTTGAAGCAAAATGGTAGATAAGCTCAAGCTCTTTAGGCGGAGTATCTATTACCTTTCCTTTAACCTTAAGCTCATAATTTTCAATGTTTATTTCAAGATTATCATATGTGACAATCTTTTTTGCATTTTCCTGAGTGTCCTTGCTGCCGTTTGCTCTCCTGAGCACAGCCTTAACCCTTGCCATAACCTCTTTAGCATCAAAGGGCTTTGTTACATAGTCATCGGCACCAAGCTCAAGTCCCAAAACCTTGTCAAAGGTTTCTCCCTTTGCAGTAAGCATTATAATAGGAACGCTTGATGTTTTCCTGATTTCACGGCAAACCTGCCAGCCATCCATTTTAGGCAGCATAATGTCAAGAAGAACAAGCTCCGGTGATTTTGTCTGAAACATACTGACAGCCTTCTGACCGTCATTAGCAACGTAAACGGTGTAGCCGTCATTTTCGAGATAAAGCTTTAAAAGCTCACAGATATTACGGTCATCGTCTACTACAAGTATTTTTGCTCCCATTTCATATTTCTCCTTTTCTTATTTTTATTGTCTTAATTGAGATGTATACTTTTGTATAATAACCGCATGGCATTGCGGATATTTTTGTTTATGGTATGATTGTAACACGCTATATTGGTATTTTTTTGTTATTTTGGTGAATAATTTTTAAAAATTTTAAATATTTTTTGAATGGAAAATTATGCCGCTGTTAAAATGCAATGCCGTTTACCATTCTTTACCTCTTGCCTCACAGCCCTGAACATGGTCGATAAACTGTTTTGCACATCTTGGCGACCTGCCGCCTCGTCTTGTTGCCCATTGGTCAGCCTTAAATAACAGCCTTTCCATATCAACAATTTCGTCAAGTCCTCTGTCAACAGCAAGCTTTTGAACAATATCCAGATACTCGTTTTTGTTGGGATTTAAGAAAGTTATTGTTAAGCCGAATCTGTCGGAAAGGCTTAACTGCTCCTGCATAATGTCGTTTCTGTTAATATCGTTTTCTCTGTCTGAAAAGCTCTCTCTGATAAGGTGACGTCTGTTTGATGTGGCATAAATCAGGGTGTTTTCCTGCTTGCCCGAAAGACTGCCCTCAAGTGCCGCCTTAAGCTCACTGAAGGAATCGTCGTTCGAATCGAAGCTCAGGTCGTCAATGTAGATGATGAACTTCATCGGAGAGCCTGCAATTTCTTCACGTATCAGTGTCAAATCTGCAACTGCACTTTTAGGTATTTCAATCATACGCAGGCCCTTGTCCTTATATTCGTTTAAAAGAGCGTGGATTGTTGAGCTTTTTCCCGTGCCTCTGTCACCGTAGAGGAGAACGTTGTTCGCAGGGTGCCCTGCAAGAAAGCTTTCTGTATTGTCAATAACTCTCTGACGCTGATTTTCGTAGTTCTTCAAATCGGATAGAGTTATTGGGTCAATGGAGGCAACAGGGCAGATTTCCTCGTCCCTCCAAGTGAAAGCAACGTGCTTTGCGTAAACGCCGTAGCCGTATTTCTTGTAATATGCCGCAAGCTCGTCCAACTGCTTGTCCCATTGGGTTGTAAGAGGTGGCAAGGGCTTGCCGACATCCCAGCCGGGAAGGGTAAGGAGTATTTCCTTTACATCTTCGTCGTCGACACCGCTTAAAATATCCTGTGCTGTCAGCGAGGATATTTCCTCCAGCTTTGACAAATCAGACTTCACAGCGTTAATAATTGCGATAGGAAGCTCTCCTGCCTTTCCCGCACATGCCGCCTTGGTGAAAATATTATCATTAGTCAAAATCAAATGGCTGATATGGGATTTAAGAGATTCTGCCGCAGAAAGCTCTCTGAAAAATTTACTTTGTAATGCAACAGTATCCTCGTCATCGTCGCAAAGTAAATCATAAAGTGCCGAAAAAATATCGTCCTCTTCAAAATCGAACACACACAGAGATTCTATATAATATCTCATTTTTGTGACTTTATTCAAATTATCACTTCCAAATCTAAACATTTCTACGCATATATAATAAAACATTATATAACATTTTACAAGCAAAACACATCAAATTGATGATTTTAAACAAATATTCATTAGAGAAAAGTAAATTTTTATTGTAAGATGTCAGACAACTATTGACTTTTGTATTCTCTACGTGATATTATTACATACGAGAGGTGAGTGTATGGGCAAATCCGAAAGGCTTGCTGACAGCACGGCGCAGCAGATTATGGATATAATAGAAAAGGGCGATAGGTTTTCCGTAGGTGATAAATTGCCTAATGAAATTGAACTTTCCAACGAGCTTGGAGTCAGTCGTTCAACTCTGCGAGAGGCTATAAAGGTGCTGACCACAAACGGCATTCTTGAAATCCGCAGAGGCAAGGGAACATATGTTACGTCAAAAACGATTATTGATTCCGGAGACCTGAATGACATAGCTTCGGGACTTGACGATCTGTTTGAAATGCGATTGATGTTTGAGCCGGACTGTGCATATTTGGCGGCACAAAGGGCGACAGACGAGGAAATTGATATCATTTGCTTTTACGGAGAAGAGATTGAAAAGAAAATTTTGAGCGGTGAGGACAGAACCTTTGAGGAGCAGAAATTCCACGAAAGCATCGCAAATGCCACCCACAATTCCTTTGTAAAGCAGTTTATGCCTATCATATTTAACGCTATAAGAAAAGGCGTTGTGGTTATGACAAAGGACAAGGATATCAGCGAGGATAATATGAGGGATGACAGGCTGATAATGGAGTTTCTCAAAAAGAGAAATGCCGACGGCGCAAAGACGGCAATGAGGCTTCATATTCTTCACGCTCTTGACAGTCTTAAGAAATCTTCTAAATAATTTTAAACTTTTTTAAATTTGCTATTGACATTAGACATCATACAAGATATAATGAAAAACACAGAAAACAACAACAGGTAGTCCGACAACGTCGGCATCTGCAAATTAAATTTTTGGAGGGTATTAAAAATGGCAGAAGCAAGAATGTTTTATGAATCAGATTGTAATCTTGATGTCCTTTCAGGCAAGACCGTTGCCATTATCGGTTTTGGTTCACAGGGACACGCACACGCACTTAATCTTCACGAGAGCGGCGTTAATGTAATCGTTGGTCTTTATGAGGGTTCAAAATCATGGAAGCACGTTGAGGAGCTTGGCCTTAAGGTTATGACAACTGCTGAGGCTGCAAAGGCTGCAGACGTTATTATGATGCTTACTCCTGATGAGAAGCAGGCTTCAATTTATAAGAAGGATATCGAGCCTAATCTTACAGAGGGCAAGGCTTTGGCATTTGCTCACGGCTTTAATATTCACTTTAAGCAAATCGTTCCTCCTTCAAATGTTGACGTATTTATGATTGCTCCTAAAGCACCGGGTCATACAGTACGTTCGGAATATAAGGAAGGCAAAGGTACACCTTGTCTTGTTGCAGTATATCAGGATGCAACAGGTCATTGTCTTGATACTGCTCTTGCATACGGTGCAGGCATCGGCGGTGCTCGTGCAGCTATCCTGGAAACAACCTTTAAGTGTGAGACAGAGACTGACCTCTTCGGTGAGCAGGCTGTTCTTTGCGGCGGTGTTACAGCTCTTATGAAGGCAGGCTTCGAAACACTTGTTGAAGCAGGCTATGACCCAAGAAATGCTTACTTTGAATGTATCCACGAAATGAAGCTTATCGTTGACCTTATCTATTCAGGCGGTTTCTCAAAGATGAGATATTCAATTTC
>JBJFHZ010000098.1:0-7205 GCA_051894075.1 Eubacterium sp. | reverse complement strand
TACGTCGGCACGCGCACAATGCGCACTGTGCCGAGGGAAAACTGTTGTTTAAACTTTTGTAGGGGCAGGTCTCTGTGCCTGCCCGAAATTATGATTTGTCGAACCGAATTGAGCCTCCCCTGTGTAAGGGGAGGTGGGTTGCCGTTAGGCAACTCGGAGGGGTTGTAACAATCCCTCAGTCTGCTAACGCAGACAGCTCCCTTTACACAAGGGAGCCAATAGGTTTGATGATTTTATACCTACAAATACTAATTTATATAACAACAAGGAGGGAATTAACCCTCCTATCTGTTATTTTACATATACAGATTTTACCGACGACCAAGCGCCGTAAATCTTTTGTCCGCCTGCTTTGGTATACGCTCTTACACGAACATAATATCTCTTTTTGCTTTGAGCTGTTTTAATGGTTTTTGAAAGATTTTTCTTATCTACATTAACCGTTTTATAATTTGACGAAAAATTCTTCTTTGTTGACCACTGAACCTGATAGCCGGAGCATTCGATATTTTTCCATTTTACTGTTATTTTCTTTTTTGAAGAGCTTTTTGCCGATTTTACCGAAGCCTTTTTTGGACTTGCGGCAGTTTTTACATAATTGCTCTTTTTACCCTCTTTTCCGTCTTTTATTGCAGATACTCTGAATTTATAAACCGTGCCTGCTTTAAGTCCCTCAATCTTGTAATTATTTGAGGTGGGAAGAATTCTTGCTATTTCTTCATACTGCTTTGAACGGTCGTTATAGATATAAATCACGTAAAGGTCGCATACTGCAAGCTTGTTCCATGTAATTCTTATTGAAGATGTTGAACGTGATTTCACCTTAAGCCCTGTTACGTCAATTCCCTGCGTTGCTTTTGTATCAATATCCGAATAAGGTCCCCAGACAATTGTTCCGTCGGAATTTTTACCTCCTGCAGAAACCTTAACCGAATACTCATTACCCTGAGTTAAGCCCGAAAGGGTTGCCGAATTTGTTGTAACTGTTTTTGTAAAGACGTTTGGGTTTGTATTATTAGTTACATAAATTCTGTAGCTTGTGGCACCGGGTACCGAATTCCAAGTATATGTCAGGGAGTCTTTACTGTTTGAAGCAAAGGTCAGGCCCTCAACCTTTTGAGGAGCTATTTTGAATCTGAACCTCTTTTTAAAGCCGTCATATGCACCTATTCCTACTGCATCGACTATTCCGTAGCCTACATTTATATTGTTTGAATAAACAAGGGTATAATCAATATCTTTTATCAAAGTCGCTCCGTTAAAATCAACTGTCGGCTCCGGAGTAACAGGCATACCGGTATAGGTCTGATTTTCAATATCGTAAACATCGCCTGTGTATCTGAAATTGATATCAACATTTCCCGTTATTCCCGACACTTTTCCCTTTGCGGTGTGCTGCCAGTATTCAAAATCTCCTGCATAGGTGGTTTTTGTGCTGTAATTTGCAAGCCAAACCGTATAAAGCGAAGAAATTTCATCAGCATTCAAATGGTCAAGCAGAAAATTCTCGCTGGCATAAAGACAACCGTTATAGCCTGCGGCGGCAACCGTATCAAGAAATGCAAGAGCGTTTGCGGTCATTCTTGCCTTTGACAAATTTGCACTATCAAGCCTTCCTGCACTTGTACAGGCAAACTCATAGTCAAAAACTACAGGCATCGTTATTTCATAGCTTGAAATTGCCTTTAAAAGCTTTGTTGCCTCCTGAACCGCCTCGTTAGCAGTCAGCGCCTGTGAATACCAGTAAACACCCACGTCAAGACCTGCTGCCTTGGCATCTCTTATATATGTTTTATACTTTGTATCGTAGTTAAGTGAAAACGACGACTTTGTATATCCGGTATATCCCACACGGACAAAGACATAATCAATGCCGTCAGCCTTAACCTTTTTAAAATCAATATCACCGTTATGCTGGGAAACGTCAATACCGTAGGAAATATCAAAGCCGTCAAACCTTGACTGATGGGTATATGTTGTATTTGTATATTTGCTTTTCAGCTTTACAGCGGCAGACGCAGTCATACCCGACTGAAAAATCATAACTGCCGCCAGCAAAACAGAGATTATTTTAGTTGTTTTTTTCATTTAAGCTCCTTTTTGAACCTTGCTGTAGTAATAGTTGAAATCTACATTTTTACTGCTGACACCTTCACAGCTTCCTGTACGTGAATACTGCCACATCTTATAACTAACACCATAGCTGACCTGTGAATTATAATCAGCCACCCATATCATTGTGTCTTTATCGAGGCTGCTCATATCAATGTTAAGCATAAACACCGATGATGATGCATAAACTCCTGCGGCATAGCCGCCCTGCTGTATTTCCTCACAAAAGGCATTGATTATTTTAGTATTTTCCTCCCTGCTTAAATAAGCATTGTAAAGACGTCCTGTTTTGGCACCGTTCTCATCTGTGGGGTATTCAAAATCTATAACAATGGGAAGCTGAGGAGAATAACGCTTGATTTTCTTCAAGACAAATTTTGCCTCCTCCCTTGCTTCCTCCTCGCTGACTGCCTGCGAGTAAAAATAAACTCCGAAGGGTATACCGGCTTTTTGAGCACCCTTTAAATTTTCTTTAGCATATTTATCCTCAACGGCTTCCCCTGTGCCATAGCCTCGGTAACCTACTCGTATAAATGCAAAATCTACGCTGTTCTTGACCTTCTCCCAGTCAATTTCGCCGTTATGCTCCGAGACATCTATGCCTGTGGCAATATCTTTTTGAAAATCAAAATATTCAATTTCGTGCTTATTAACCGCCGAGCATATTACGGCTGTAATCAATGCCGCAACAGCAATTAAAGCGACAACAATCACAGCCGCCTTTTTATTCAGCCTTATTCTAACCGAAGTCGCCATACTAATCCACCTTTCAACAGTGCTTTCTATATTAACATATAAAAAATATAAAATCTACAAAGATAATAGAAAGTTCACAAAATTAGTACTATTTTCTGTTTCACACTTTAAAATGAGTTATTGACAAGCTGTGCTATACTATTATAATATAGAACAAAGAAAAATTTGTAAGGTGACTGAAATGGATAATATGACTAACACTTATTTCAAAAGAAAGCTTCCTGTTCCCCAGGAAATCAAAAAAGAAATGCCCCTTTCCGCAGAGGCTGAAAAAATCAAAACTGCCCGTGACGAAGAAATCGCAAGGGTGTTTAAGGGAGAAAGTGACAAATTTCTTCTCATAATAGGTCCCTGCTCGGCAGACAGGAGAGATTCAGTTCTTGACTACATCCACCGTCTTGCAATATTGCAGACAGAGGTTGAGGATAAAATCATCATTATTCCCCGTATCTACACGGGAAAGCCAAGAACCACAGGTGCAGGCTACAAGGGTATGCTCCACCAGCCCGACCCTGACAAAAAGCCCGATATGTTAGAGGGTATCAAGGCGATTCGTGAGCTTCACAAGGACGCCATTGAAGAAACAGGACTTACCTGCGCTGATGAAATGCTCTATCCTCAAAACTACAGATATCTTTCCGATTTGCTTTCATATGTTGCAATCGGTGCAAGGTCTGTTGAAAATCAGGAGCACAGACTTGTTTCCTCGGGAATGGATATCCCTGTAGGTATGAAAAACCCCACAAGCGGCGACCTTTCAATTATGCTTAACTCAATAAGAGCCGCCCACGGTGACCACACCTTCCTTTACAGAGGCTGGGAGGTTGAATCAAAGGGAAACCCTCTTGCCCACGCAATACTCAGAGGCAGTGTTAGTAAGCACGGAAATAATCACGCTAACTATCACTATGAGGATTTAAGACAGCTTTATGATATGTACTGCACAGGCGATTTCGTAAATCCTGCCGTTATCGTTGACACTAACCACAGCAATTCAGGTAAAAAGTATCTTGAGCAGGTTAGAATTGCCAATGAGGTTCTCCATTCAATGCGCCACAGCAACGATATTAAATCAATGGTAAAGGGCTTTATGGTAGAGTCCTACATTGAGGACGGCTGTCAGAAGGTCGAGGAGGGTGTTTACGGAAAATCAATAACAGACCCCTGTCTTGGCTGGGATAAAACAAAGGATATGATTTATTCTATCGCAGACCAGCTTTAATATCTATGAAATACGAAAATGTATGTGAGGCTCGCTTTATCAGCAGACCTAACAGGTTTATTGCACGGGTTATGCTAAACGGTGAAGAGCTGACAGTTCACGTAAAAAACACAGGTCGATGCCGTGAGCTTTTGACTGAAAATGCAAGGGTAATTCTTGAAAAAAGCAGTAATCCAAGCAGAAAAACTCAATATGACCTTATTGCCGTATACAAGGGTGATACTCTTGTAAATATGGACTCCCAAAGTCCTAACAAGGCTGTGGGCGAGTGGCTTAAAGCAGGAGGCTTTTTGAAAAATCCGACTATCGTAAAGCCCGAAAGCACCTTTGGTAATTCACGCCTTGATTTTTACGAAGAAAATGAAAATGAAAAGGCTTATGTTGAGGTCAAGGGCGTTACGCTTGAGGAAAACGGAATTGCACGCTTCCCCGACGCACCTACCGAAAGAGGCAGAAAACATTTGTCAGAGCTGATAAACGCACGCAGTCAGGGCTACAGGGCGGCTGTGGTATTCGTTATTCAAATGAAGGGCTGTCATCTTTTTGAACCGAATTACATAACCGACAAGCCCTTTGCCGAGGAGCTTAAAAGAGCCTACGAAAACGGTGTCGAAATTATCGCAGTTGACTGTAGGGTTCAGCCCGACGGTATGACTATTGATGAAAAAATTGAGGTAAGATTATGAAAAAAATTCTTCTTGTTGTCCTTTCCCTTATAATTTGTATTTGCTTTGCCGCCTGCTTTAATAATAATGCACAGACGGATAACACAAATGAATCTGTTGTTTCCGAAATACCTACAACAAAAAATGAAACTACTGCCGAAAGAGAAACAAGCACAACAAAGCCTGCTACTGAAAACAGTAAAAAGGCAAAAGACCTTGAGAACAAGGTTTTAAAGGCTGTTAAAATTGATGGCAAGGTTACTGTCGATAATATCGGTGGATTTAAGTTCAAGGCAAACAAGCTTGACACAGAAGAGATGTATTCCATGGAGGCAAGTGAGGAGCTTGCTAAACTGGCAGAGGATAACGCTAAGGCTTTTGTTGAAAATATCGGTGAATTTTATTCTGATGAAATCAAATATGAAAGCACAGGTATTTCACAATACGGCAGTGGTGACAACGGTATTGACAGTGCGACATATGTTATCACCTATATAAATTCCCAATATCAAGAATTAGAAATCAGAGCAGATTCCACAGGAGAAATATATTACGTTTCATGCTCATTTACATGGTAATTGACAAATCGCAATTACAAGAGTAAAATACATTAAAATTAAAGTTTATTAGCTTTTAACAAACAACAAAATTAGTGGATTTTTTCGTTAGACAAGGCTTTCACTGTGAATCTGTACTTTGTATACTGCAAACAGTGAATAACGTAGTATAACGGAAAAAGACACAATTTTATAAATATTCAGAGGCGAAAATTATGTTGACATTAGACAGAGTATATCTTGCGAAAAGAGTTCTTTCACAGGTTGTCAGAGAAACCGATATGATTCGTGCAAGAAACATATGTCCTGACTCAGAGATTTATCTTAAAACAGAAAATCTTCAGGTGACAGGCTCCTTTAAGGTAAGAGGCTCTTATTTCAAAATCAGCCAGCTTTCAGACGAGGAAAAGAAAAATGGCGTAATCGCCTGCTCGGCAGGAAATCACGCACAGGGTGTTGCTCTTGCGGCAACAAAAAACGGTATAAAATCACTTATTTGCCTGCCTGACGGCGCACCCATTAGCAAGGTAGAGGCAACAAAGCGCTACGGTGCAGAGGTTTGTCTTGTAAAGGGCGTATACGACGACGCATATAAAAAGGCTATTGAGCTTCAAAAGGAAAAGGGCTATACCTTTATCCACCCGTTTAATGACCCAGACGTAATTGCAGGTCAGGGCACCATCGGTCTTGAAATTCTTGAGCAGCTTCCCGACGCAGACGCAGTCATTGTACCTATCGGAGGCGGCGGACTTATTGCAGGTGTTGCCTTTACTATCAAGCAGATTAATCCAAGCTGCAAGGTATACGGCGTTCAGGCGGCAGGCGCCCCGTCAATGAAAAATGCCATTGATGACGGAGAGGTTGAAACTCTTGAAAAGGTGCAGACAATAGCCGACGGTATTGCTGTTAAAACTCCCGGCGACCTTACGTATGAAATGGTGCAGAAATACGTTGACGGTATCGTTACTGTATCAGACGATGAAATCGCTCTTGCAATTCTGACGCTTATGGAACAGCAGAAGCTTGTTGCAGAGGGTGCAGGCGCCGTTCCCGTAGCGGCTGTTATGAACGGAAAAATTCCGGACATTAACGGTAAAAAGGTTTGCTGTCTTGTTTCAGGCGGAAATATCGACGTAACAATCCTTTCACGAGTTATTGAAAGAGGACTTAAAATGGGCGGAAGAACCGCAAATATCACTATTGCTCTTTCAGACAGACCGGGTCAGCTTGCAGGCGTCAGCGAGGTTATCGCAAGCCACGGAGCAAATGTTGTTTCTGTTAATTATGACAGCACTGACCTTGATATGAACATCACCGACTGCTACCTAAAAATCGGTGTTGAAACAAGAGATTATCAGCACATTGTACAAATTAAAACAGCGTTAAGGGAAGCAGGCTTTGAGGTTTGCGATTAAATTAATTCTACAACTAAAGGAGATTTCACTATGGAATATGTAGCAACAAACAACGCACCAAATGCAATCGGACCATACTCACAGGCAGTTAAAGCAAACGGTTTGCTTTTCACCTCAGGACAAATTGCAATCAACCCTAAAACAAATACCGTTGAGGCAGTTACCATTGAGGAGCAGACAACTCAGGTTTGCGAAAATCTCAAGGCTGTTGTTGAGGCAGCAGGCACATCAATGGATAAAGTTGTTAAAACAGTATGCTTCCTTGCAAATATTAATGATTTTGCAAAGTTTAACGAAATCTACGGCACATACTTCACCTCCAAGCCTGCACGCTCCTGCGTAGCAGTCAAGGATTTGCCGAAGGGCGTTCTCTGCGAGATAGAGCTCATAGCAGAGCTGTAATAGAAATAAGTAGATAAATTCGGGTTTGTCGGGATGTATTTGTAGCAAATTTATGGCTCCCTTGTGTAAAGGGAGC
>JBJFHZ010000097.1:0-7310 GCA_051894075.1 Eubacterium sp. | reverse complement strand
ATAAAAGGCAGGGTTAGCGCCCTGCCTTAGCTTTATCTAAAAATAAAGAAAATCCGAAACAGTTACCTACGATAACAAGTTTCGGATTATTCTGTCCTGGTGGAGATGGTGGTAATCGAAACCACGTCCAAAGCTATCTTGCCAAGGGCTCTACGGGTGTAGTTTATCTTTTAGGTTATCCCCTCAGCTGACGGCGGTAAACAGCCTTCAGCCTACGGTAGTCTCTGATTCCTGACAGGAGCCGAGACGCTCTCCCGTTCATGTTCGCCACTAAGTCGACGCTCTGTTCTCAGCCGTGGCACTCCGAGGCAGAACGCAAGCTGCTAATTAAGCAGCAAGAGCAACTGAATTATTTTTGTCAGTTAATTTTAAAGTGTTACTTTTAAAGCGGTGCAACTCCGCTACCCGCTGACCAAGGTTCAACAACCCTGTCGAAATCCTTTCATCCCCATATATAAAATCGCATTAGCGATAATTTTCCTTTAATGTTCTTTCAATCTGCCTGTCTGAGTCCTTTTTCGCCTGAACGGCACGCTTATCATAAAGCTTTTTACCCTTGCAAAGACCGATTTCAAGCTTTGCCCTGCCATTTATAATATAAAGCGACAAGGGGATTATTGAAAGTCCCTGCTGTTGACTTTCTCCAAACAGCTTCATAATTTCTCTTTTATGAAGAAGAAGTCTTTTCTTCCTCATAGGGTCACGGTTAAATCTGTTACCCATTTCATAGGGAGAAATGTGCATACCGATTGCGAACATTTCTCCGTCATCAACAGAGCAAAAGCTGTCCTTTAGATTAACTCTGCCGTTTCTGACAGACTTAATCTCTGTTCCGAAAAGCTCTATCCCTGCTTCGTAGGTTTCAAGCACAAAGTAGTCGTGATAGGCTTTTTTATTATTTGCAATAACTTGCTTTTCATTCTTATCCAAGTCTATCACTCCAATCGTTAAATAAGACTTCTGCCCTCCAAGGCTCTTGAAAGAGTAACCTCATCGGCATATTCCAAATCTGCACCAACAGGTACACCGTAGGCAAGCCTGCTGACAGTTATGCCCATAGGCTTAAGCAGTCGGCTGATATACATAGCAGTAGCTTCGCCCTCAACAGTTGGGTTAGTCGCCATAATGACCTCCTCAACCGTATCGTCGCCAAGCCTTGCCACAAGCTCCTTAATCCTGATATTATCGGGACCGATATTATCCATCGGAGAAATTGCACCGTGCAAAACGTGGTATGTACCGTTATATTCGTGGGTGCGTTCAATAGCGGCAACGTCACGTGGGTCCTCAACAACGCAGATTACGCTTTTATCCCTTGTGTTGCTTTTGCAGATAGGGCAAAGCTCATCATCTGCAAGATTACAACAGATTTTACACTGCTTGATTTTAGTATGAGCGTCAACTATCGCCTGTGAAAAATCCCTTGCCTCGTTTTCTTCAAGACCGAGAATGTAAAATGCAAGCCTTTGGGCAGTTTTATGACCTATTCCGGGCATACGCTCAAAATGGTCTATTAAGTTTTGAAGCGGAGCTAAATTTGCCATAATAACCTCAATGCTTAATTTTTGTTTATTTTATGCTTTTTGTATTAAAAAATCAATAGCTTTATAATGGAAATGCATTATTTTTATCAAATTGATTTCAGTTGATGGGTGATGTTACTTACCCCTTGTTTCGTCAACACTAGGAACCGTTTCCTGTTTTATTTCTATTTCCATTACGACATTTATTTTAGTATCACTACCTCCTAAAATGTCATCACCGATTACATATTTGATTACAACATTGTCGTTATCTTCTAAATAGTCAGGATTTTTTATTCCGAGATGTAAAATATTTTTAGGATAAAACTCAAAATCCACACCATCCACAGAAAAACTCACATATCTTTGCTTCTCTTCTTTTACTAAATCGACAACCTCACCACTAACAATTTTATAATCGCCGTTCTTATAGGGTACAACATAATCAATTATTTGAAACGCAATTCCCTGAATGGCAGTAAACAGCAAAATCGAACTAATAATTATAAACAGTGTGGTAACTGAATACTCGATAATATTTTGTTTAACCCTAGCTCGCTCTTTTACAAGATTAATTAGCATAGTAACTGAAAAGGAAAAGAATGCAATAAATATAGTAATTGATAATACGGAAGAAAAAATATTACCTATTGAATAAAATTTATACATAATAATCACGCTGATTCTTTTTGAACTATGTGGGTATCGGATATAACATCGACGACCAACTACAGAAAGGTGGCATTAAATCACCTATGTATTACTTTACCGATATAGACAAAATAATATTAGTGTTATCGTATTCAATATAGTTTACTGTAACCTCTTTTGAATTATCTGGCAATAATATGTCATCATATGAAAATCTTGCATCATTATAAGCAAAGCTTGTAAAATCAAAAACCACATTATTTAACTCAAAGTCTATTCTATATTCAGTTTCGTTATCACGTTTTAAATATGTCAAATTATCAATTTTACCGATTTCCGTTAAATATTGGTTTTGATTAGAACAATCAACACATTTTTCATACAAATCATTGTTATTATGTGAAAATGTAATTATACCCACGAAGAACACTGCAAAAATTAATGTTGTTGCTATTGACGGAAAACAGCTCCGAAAAGTAAGTTTTGAGTGTTTGCTTATAATTATCGCGATTATTCTAATAACACCTACAATGAAAAAGAATGTAAACAGACAAGCTAATAGTATGGAAAAACTGTTAATTTTTGGCGGACCGTATTCAATGAAATTATAAATTTCTTTCATAATACATTAACCCTTTTTTCATTCATCATGCACAGGGAGGTTCCCTGTTTTATGAAATCTGTTGTCTTTTTACTGTTCTGCTTCTTATAAGATTAGCAGACCAACCGATTATACTTAATGAAATGGTTGATAGCATAACTGATACAATTTTTAAGACAGTATTGATTTCAGTAAGGCTTTGCGATTTATAAAAAATATGCTGAAAAATAACAACAAGACCGGAATAGTTAATATTAAGCAAGAAAAAATCAAATATTTCGGCTAAAGCCGCAAGCACTAATAACTCAATAACTAAAATAATATAGTCGGATTTATTGAATTTAAAAAATAGGCTTAAAGCGAAGAAAATAAGTAACGAGCAGCAAAAGTAAAAAACAAATATATGATAGTTGTCTATGTAGTCTTCTGCAAGCTCATAATAGTGTATAATGCCCAATAATAATGAAACGTAATAGATTAAAAGCGTAGAGATGTTAGTTATGATTACGGCTAATGTTGTTTTAAAAAAATCTTTAATCATGATGTAACACCTCGAAAATTTGCGGGATGTCGAGGACGCCATCCCCTACGAAAGATCAACAACGCTCCTGTAAAAACACCCCTATAAATTTGGGTTTATATGTATGTTGTTGTAAGAAATCACCGTAGGGGCGACCACTGGTCGCCCGCTTATAACGGGCTTGCATTGCAAGCCCCTACGACAGTTTGTTACATTTGGACGGGTGAAATTAGTTTGTAGGGGAGGGGTTCCATCCCCTCCCGCAAAATTAAATTTTCGGGCAGGCACAGAGACCTGCCCCTACGAAAGTTTGTTGCAGTAACATATTGACAAACCCAAATTGATAGATTAAAGTCCGGGGATATTAAGACCGCCTGTTACCTTTTCCATTTCTCTTTCTGCTTCCTCGTCAATCTGACGCATTGCCTCATTGAATGCGGCAACAAGCATATCCTCCAGCATTTCTACGTCATCGGGGTCAACAACCTCGGGGTTAAGACCGATTGACTTGATTTTATGGTCGCCTGTAACGGTGATTTCAACCATACCGCCGCCTGATGTTACAACGTATTCCTTTTCCTCAAGCTCGGCTCTTTTTGCCTCGATATTCTCCTGCATTTTCTGAGCCTGACGGAGCATACTCTGCATGTTCTGGGGGCCTCCGCCCATACCCTGTGGAAGTCTTGCTTTCATAATTTAATTCTCCTGTTTTTATTCAAAATTTATTTTTACATTATTTTGAGCCTGATTAATCAGGTCCTCAAGTAAATCACGTTTTTGTGCCTGCTCGGATTTTCTTTTGAAAATTCCAAGCTTATAGGCTTTGCCTGTTACCTCATAAAGTGCCTGCTTAATAGCCTTAGCGGATGTTGGAATTTTAAGAAATTCTCTGACAGAGGGATTTGCACTGTCGATAAGGAAATATTCACCTCTGACATATCCCTTTGCACCGCTTAAAACGCCGTAAAGAGCAATGGCGTTTTTATGGATAACGTCCATAAAATCATCCCAAGCGTCAAATTCCGTTTGAACAGCGGTGTCACTTGCAGCTGTTGACGGAGCAGGTGCAGGTGCTTCGGGTGACGGAGCAGGGGAGGAAACGGGAGCTTCTGCCGAATTTACAGGAGCCGACTCCTCCCAAGGAGGCAAATCCTCATTATCAACCTGTTCTGCTGTTTTAGGAGCAGGATTTTCTTCTGCTGTATTTTCCTTTTCTTCAAGGGACAGCTTGGTCTCTGCCTTAGCCTCAGTTGGCTTTTCTTCGGCAGGAGCAACTGTCTGCTGAGCGGGAATTCCTCGTTTTACGGCTCGTTCAAGCTGGGAAATTCTCTCTATAACTGCCTCCTGCGAAACGTCAAGCTTCGGCTCGCAAAGCTTGACAAACGCCATTTCAAGCTCAATTCTTGCAGTAGCACCTGCTTTTATTTTTGTCAGCGTGTCCTGAAATAAATCAAGGGCATATATAACATTTTCAAGAGTGAAATTTTTTGCGCTTTCGCAAATAGTATTGTATTCGTCGTCGGTGCAAATGATTAAGCCTCTGCTTTTTTTAACTGTTTTTACAACAAGATAATTTCTGAAATGGTTAATCATTTCAACGCAAAGGCGCTCCATATCAAAGCTGTTTTGATAAAGCTCTGATATAATCGTCATAGCCCCTGAGCCGTCTTTTTTATATATGCACTCTGAAAGCTGATAAAGTGCTTCTCTGCCGGCAAGACCTGCCACATCTGCAACAAGCTTTGCATCTATATTTTTGCTCCTGCCTGAGCACTGGTCAAGGATTGAAAGACCGTCACGCAAGGCACCGTCGGCAATTCTTGCAATAAGAACGGCGGCATCATCTGTAAGAGTCAGCCCTTCAAGACCTGCAACCTCTTTAAGCCTTACTGACATAGTTTCCGGCTGAATACGTTTAAAGTCAAAACGCTGACAGCGTGAAAGAATAGTTGCCGGAAGCTTATGAACCTCGGTGGTTGCAAGGATAAAAATAACATGGGCGGGGGGCTCCTCAAGAGTTTTCAGCAGGGCGTTAAAGGCTCCTGTTGAAAGCATATGAACCTCGTCAATAATATAAACTCTGTATCGTCCTCTTGACGGAGTGTAGTTAGCCTCTTCACGCAGGTCACGGATATTGTCGACACCGTTGTTTGAAGCGGCGTCAATTTCCACAACGTCATATATTGTGCCGTTGTCAAGGCCCTTGCAAACCTCACACTCGTTACACGGCTCACCGTCGACGCTGTGCTCGCAGTTCACAGCCTTTGCAAGAATTTTAGCACAGGTGGTTTTACCTGTTCCTCTTGAGCCTGTAAAAAGATATGCGTGAGAAATCCTGTTTTCCTTTATTTCATTTTTAAGGGTAGAAGTGACGTGGTCCTGACCGTAAACATCGGAAAAGACCTTAGGTCTGTATTTTCTGTATAATACCTGATACAAATAAATTCCCCCTTAACTATATAAAACTAAATTAAAGAATTAAAAGGCAGAAGCTCTTATTTCATAATGTAACGCACAGACTTGTCTGCGGCACACAGAATAATCCACTTATTGCTGCTCGGTTCCCCGCCTGACAAGGTTCGTAGCATCCCGTTGCACAGGGCCCGTACGCTACATTATGAAATAAGGAAATCCCCTACCTTTTACTAAGCAATAAAGAGCAATCCAAACCGTGGTTTAAATTGGCTGATTTGCCCTTACTCTTTGTTAAAAATACTCGGAATACATAAAGTATTCCTGCGTTTTTGTGCCTCGATTAAGAACAAATCAGCACAACTTAAACTCGCAGAACAAAAATGCCTGCAGTAAAGATGAATTTTGGATTTTGAGATGGAAGCCTTGCTGACGCAAGGCAACAGCGAAAGGTTCAAAAGTCGCTTTAATTCTGCATTTTTGGCAGATTTGGATTACTCTTTATTGCTTAAATTATTATACTATATGATTATTCAGAAATCAAGACTTTTTCAATCTCTGCATAATAAATATAATGGAAATCATTTTGCGGATACCATTTTTCCGTAATGGTGGTATCAATAAAGTCCTCGGGGTCAAATTTACTTTTTGCCATTTTTCTGCAAACAAGGACAATATTTGCCTCTGTAAAATACGGTGCTTTTTCATCAAAGCAGGGAGTTAATCCGCATTCCTTTGCCTTGTCAATATCTCTGCCGCTTTTTGAACCGCAAATGCTATGTATGCGCTGCTTCATATCAGCAGGGTAGAAGCTTAAGGTGAAATAGCTTTTAGCATTTAAAAATTCCTCGGTATATCTCTGAGGACGGATATAAACGGTTGCACAGGGCTTGCCCCAAAGCTCGCCTATTGCTCCCCAGGATACAGTCATTGTGTTGAACCTTTCGCCGTCGCCTGCGGTAACAAGCCCCCAGCGGTTATTCAGCAGCTCAACCACATTGTCCTTAACCTCTGTAATATCTACTTCTTTGAACATAATCATCACTCCAAATGAAAAATATACCTCCCTGTGAAAAGGGAGGCTTAATGCATAATTTATTTAATCACTTAATAAACTTAACAAGCTCGAGAGCGGCATTAATATCGCCGTCAACCTTAAGCTTACCTGTTGTGAAAGCGATAACAGGGTCAAGCTTGCCGTTAATAAGCTTAATGAAATTAGTTGCATTAATTGTGAGAATAGCGTTACGGTCATAATACTCATAAGGCTCAACGTGAACCTGACCGTCCTTAATCTCAATGTAGAAAATTCCTTCAACCTTGCCTATAAGATTAATCTGAAAAGCAAGTGTTCCCTGCACAGAAGAAACATCTGTGTTTAAGAATTTCTTTCTTGTTGTCTGAACAACAGACTCGTATGTCATTGCCATTTCATTCGCCTCCTATATTTTGTTCAGTATAATTATAGCATACTTTAAACAATATATCAAGTCAATATATGCGACAATATACGACCTGTTATTTTTGCGTTAAGCAATACTGCAAATTAGGGTTTGGCAGGCTGAGCCTGCACGCAGACGAGAAGATAGCAGTTGCAAAAAAC
>JBJFHZ010000096.1:0-35573 GCA_051894075.1 Eubacterium sp. | reverse complement strand
GTAATAAGAAATATTACGTAAGAGTTCGCACCTACAAGACTGTAAAGGTAAACGGAAAATCCGTTAAGCTTTATTCCTCTTGGTCATCAGCAAAGACTGTTACCACAAAGAAATAATTTGATTAATTAGGGCAGGAATTGTCCTGCCCTAAAAATCATAAAGGAGAAAAACAATGAAAAAATTATTATCATTAATGCTTGCATTAGTAATGCTGTTGACAGCAGTATTTGCAGTTGATTTTACATCATTTGCAAAAGCATTTACCGACGCAGACATTAAGGAAAATGTATCGGTAGGATCAACCCCGTATATTGATGAGAATGTAGTAATCACCGAGGCGGGCGGTTATCTTCTCTATATGGTAACTGCCGATGAGGCAGGCTATTATACCTTTAAGAAAACCAATGTTGCCGGCGGCTCATCAGTTGATGCATACGGTTATCTTCTTTCACCCGATAACCTTAATAAAGACGAGGCTATTGCATATAACGATGACGCAAGATATGATTGCACAATAAACTACTACCTTAATGCAGGTGAGAAAATCTGCTTTGCAGTTAGGTATTATAGCTCAACAGATGTAGATAAGCCGTTCAATGTTAATATCGGTAAGGTTGAAGGCAAGGTTATTAACGACGTTATCTACGAAAAAAGCACTGAGACTGTTGGCGGCGTACCGACAGAGGTTTACCATGTTACCGGTTATGTACTGCCATCATTAAGCAATGCTGTTATTGAAAGCGAGATTGACGGTATTCCCGTAACGGAAATTTCATCCAGAGCCTTTTACGGCTGCTATACAATCAAATCTATTGTAATTCCCGGCTCGGTAAAGCTAATTGATGACTCTGCATTCTACAACTGTGCTAAATTGGAAAGTGTTGTATTTAACGAGGGCTTAGAAAAAATCAAACCGGATGTATTTAACAATACAGCTATTAAATCCATTTACCTTCCGTCAACCGTAAGCTCTGTAGATGTATATGCATTTAATCGTTCTTCAAAATTATCGACTATAACAGTTGCTGAAGAAAATGCTTACTATAAGGCAATAGATAATGTCCTCTATAAAAAGGACGGTACGAAATTAGTATTATCCGCTCCGGCAAAAACAGGCAGTCTTACTGTTCCCGACGGAGTTACAAGCATAGGGGAAATGGCTGTTTCTAATTCACAGTTAAGCTCTGTTACCCTGCCCGACTCGGTTGAAACCATCGGTGCATATGCATTTCAGTACTGCTATAACCTTGAAAATATTGATTTAGGTCAAGGACTGAAAACTATATGGGAAAGAGCTTTTTCAGAAGACATAAAGCTTATAAGCATAGAGTTACCGGATACACTTGTAACCATAGGAAATGGGGCATTCAGATATTCAGGTATTTATTCAGTCAATATTCCGTCATCAGTAACAAAGATATATACCAATGCATTTGGTGGATGTGCTAATCTTCAGGCTGCTATTATTAACAATGACGAAACAGTTATTCAAAGTAATGCATTTTCTAATTCAACAACTAAGCTTTGCGGTCACGACCCATCAACAGCAAAGACCTACGCAGAGGCAAACGGTATGGAGTTTGTTTCTATTGATTTAGGCGTTGGTGAGGAATGTTCCCACGTGTATTGTAACGATAAGGTGGTAAGTGCTCCGAACTGCCAAACAGAGGGCATAATGACAACAAAATGTGCTATCTGCGGTCAGGCAGGAGAAAATGCCGCTACTCCGAAATTAAATCATTATTACTCAGCTATCGGAATTTGCAAATATTGTGGCGAACGTAGTGAAAACAGAGCAGATATTGCTCTTAACCAAAGCACTGATTACACAATCACACAAACAAATGAATGGATAAGGGTTATTTATCCTGTTGAAAATGACGGTAAATATAATGTTACCCTCAGCAACATAGATTCTAATATTGAATATTACTGTTTTGATACTGTTGACGAGAATTTAACATATGGTCCATATATTGAAAACACAACCGGTGGTACCTTTAATTTAACAAAGGGAAGCTATATCAGTATTTATGTTGAAGGTCCTGTCGGTACAACATTTACAGCGAAGATTGAATGCTGTCATAGTGATGTAGCTATCCTATCGGCTGTTGCTCCCACCTGTACTGAAAACGGCTTGACAGAAGGCTCGGTATGTGCAACCTGCGGTCAGATATTTGTTGCTCAAACAGTAGTTAATGCAACAGGTCACAGCTTCGGCACAAACAATCCGACCTGTATTGTATGCGGTGTGGCTAATCCGAATTATGTAGCACCTACACCGACACCTACTCCCACACCAACACCTACTCCCACACCAACACCTACACCGACACCAACACCTACACCGACACCTGCTCCTACCACCCCTGCAATGCCTGCTTCGGTTAAAAACGGCGGTGTAACCTACACAAAGAATTCAGCAGGTGAATATGTAGGCAAAAAGGCAAAGAAGCCTTCTATCAAGAAGCTTAAGAAGGGCAAGAAAGCCTTTACCGTAACATATTCAAAGGTTTCAAAGGCAGTAGGCTATGAGGTACAGTATTCAACCTCAAAGAAATTTACAAAGAAAACCACAAAGAAGGTTACATATAAAGGTAACAAGAAATTCACTAAGACGATTAAAAAGCTTAAGGGCGGTAAGAAATACTACGTAAGAGTTCGTTCCTACACCACCAAAAAGGTAAACGGCAAAACCGTTAAGCTTTATTCCTCTTGGTCATCGGTAAAGACTGTTACTACAAAGAAATAAACAGGATTTTTTTCAAAAAAAAGCAGAACGCTTAATGCGTTCTGCTTAATTTTTTTGTCAATGGCTTTGAACGAATAGCAAAACAGAGAGAAACGAAAACTTGTTTTTTTACAATATATGTGTATAATGAAAGTGATAATATATAAAAATGCGGTTACAATGACAAACAGCAACAAGCTTCCCATTCCGTTTTGCTATTTTCAATGTACATAAAACAAACAACAAGTAAAAGTATTACAGTTAAAAAATTGAAAGAGAGAAAATAATATGAAAGCATTAAGAAAAATTGAAGAAAAGCTGAATTCTCCATTGGCTACATACATTTTTTACTTTTTATCAATCTGTGCCTTTGCGTTTCTTAAAAGTGCAGACTGGACCTACGGCTGGATAGCAGAGCTTTATCCTATGGGCGAAAATTTTATTACGCTTATGTTCGCAATTATTATTGCCTGTGCCGCTGCGGGAATATTATATCTTCTTCTACAGGGCTTTCAAAAGCTGAATAAAAATATAGCTGTCAGAATTATTCATTTAATTTTTGAGGTGCTTTCAGTAATTGTATTTGTCTATACATTAATACTGCTGTTCGGACTTGATTCGGGTATATCTTCTCAAAATATATCCCGTGGAATTCAAGCACTTTTGCCTAAGCTTGCTTATGTAGGCTTTGCTGCTTGTGTACCTTTGGTGTTTCTATTTTGCGACAATGGTAAAAAAACCATAAAGGCAGTTATTGCAGCTGCAGTTGTGTGTGCAATTATTCTTGTTCCTTTAAAAGTCGGAAAAACGGTAAATATAGGTAGTGGAGCTGAGAATTTTAAAGCTATGAGCTTTCAATCTGAAAATATAATTCAAAACGCAAAAATAACATTTGAAAGCCTAAAAAAAGGTGAAAAGGCAGATGCAGAAAATATGCTTTGTGATAATGACAAATGCTGGACGCCTCAAAGTCCAAACCGTACCCCTGCAGAGGGATGTGACGATGTGAATAACAGCGTGGCGGAAATTGAACTTTCCGAGGCTTCAACCTTCAATACTGCCGTTATAGAAGAAATAGGTAACGAGGTTCAGTATTTCAGACTTCAGGCATTTGTTGACGGTCAATGGATTACATTTTATCAAAGTGAAAAAATACAGGATTTAAGACTTTGCAGCTTTGACGCTGTTACTACCGATAAAATTCGCCTTTCAATAGATAAATTCAGAAGCGACGATACGCCTGCAAATATTAAATCAATAAAATTATATAACGAGCCCTTGCGTAAGGCTGATAATTTTGAGGCAACAGTTTATCAGCGACTTGACGGTGATGTGCCTACCGAGATACTTGCAAAGGGCGAGGACTATGCTAAAAATTATGCGAAATTTTATGACGTATACACTACCGTAATAATCTTTGCCGCAATCAGCTGGAACGAAAACGGTAACATCAGCTTTGGCGATATGGGAGAGGAAGGCTTTGCAAGGGAGCTTACGGCACTTAAAGAGATTATTTCTATGCGTTCGGATAAAAGCCATAAAGTTAAGCTTATAATAACAGGTCTTGCAGACGGTACAGGCGGTGACCACGGCGGAGTAAATGTCTTTATGGAAAACAACTGGGAAAAGGTTGCTGACGGCATTGTTGACCTTGTAAACAAATATGATTTTGACGGCGTTGATATTGACTGGGAGTATCCTCAGTCCGGCGATGACTGGAAGCGTTTTGATAGCTTTATCGCCAAGATTGATGACGCAATGAATAACGGCACGGATGAAAGAATAATCTCAACAGCTCTTTCCTCCGGAAGCTTAGGTCTGTCTCAGGAAACCTTTGACCGTATTGACCAGATACAGTTTATGGCGTATGACGGAAATGATACCGACGGATATCAAAGCTCTTTACAGCAGGCTCAGGAGGGTATTGCCGCATTTGCAAAAAACGGTGCCGATATTTCAAAAATAAACATAGGCATTGCCGCTTACGGCAGACCTGTAAACGGTACTCCGTTTTGGGCAGTTTGGCGTAATTTAGAGCAGGCAAATTATTGGGACAGCAAATATTATAATGTTGCAGACGGCGGTCAGATTTATGACGGCACCTTCTGTTCTCCGGCACTTGCAGGCGATAAAACTGCATATGCATTGTTTAGCGGCTGCGGAGGAGTAATGGTTTTCCGTATCGGCTGTGATAAAACTATGGATAATCCAAACAGTGTCGCCTGCGGTATAAAGAATGCAATTGACAGATATATTGCGAACTGATTTGTTAAACTGACGGAGAGAAAAATGGAAAAGAAAAGAATTATGAAAATTACAGCATTGATTTTTTGTGCGCTTGCGGTTACTGCGGCTGTTGTTACGACTGTCGTATTTTCTGTATTAAACCAAGGTCCCTTTGAGGGAACGGTTAAGGAAAGCATCACAGGAAATCCCATAGCAAATGTCTGTGTTACCGACGGCAGAAATGTTGTAAAAACCGACGAAAACGGACAGTTCAAGCTTAAAGGCTGGAGAAAAAGCCATTTTGTAACCGTAACTGTTCCGTCGGGATATCAGACTGATAATTTTTACATTCCTGTTGAAAAGGATAAAGAAAGCTATGATTTTGTATTAAACAAATCGGAGCTTACCGCACAGTCAGACCATTGCTTTTTACAGATTAGCGATACTGAAATCGGAGAGGGCGGTACAGGCGAATGGCTTGATACTGTTAAGGATATTGTAAAGGAAAATAATCCTGCCTTTCTTATACATACAGGTGACATATGCTACGAGGCAGGACTTAAAAGACATATTGAAGATATGAACACCGACACTATGGGCTGTACAGTTAGATATGTAATCGGCAATCATGATTATGTTGACGGCAAATACGGTGAGGAGCTTTATGAAAGTCTGTACGGTCCTGTGTGGTATTCTTTTGATGTGGGTAATGTACATTATGTTGTAACCTCTTTCCAAAGGGGAAGCGACTATAAATCCTGCTATGGTGAAAATGACCGCTGGAAATGGCTTGAAAACGACCTTAAAAACGTTGATGAAAGCAAAAAGGTTGTTATGTTTAACCATACAAAATCTCCTGCGGATGACTATGTTTTGCCTTTAGGCATAAATAAGCTTGATTTAAAAAAGCATAATCTTATTGCATGGATATTCGGTCACTATCATTTCAATTATGTTTACGAAAATGAGGGTGTGCTTAATATAAGTGCTCCACGTCCCGACTGCGGAGGAATTGACTCTTCTCCTGCCGGAACAAGAATAATAAACATCAGCGCAGATGGTAAAATCACTACAAATACAGAATATTATGATTTGAATGCCTCTGTTTCACCGAAAAATGCTCTTTGGAGTACAAAGTTAGACGGCAATGTGCTTTTCTGCGATACCGTATATAATGACGGAAATATTTATATTGCAACCTCTGATGACGATTATCCCCGTGAATGCGGAATATACTGCCTTAATGCTGACGACGGTACAATTAAATGGTATTTTAAAACAGAAAATTCCGTTAAAAATAATATCTGTATTGACGGCGAAAGACTGTTTGCAATGGATGTTGACGGAAATGTTTACTGCCTTGACATATCAACAGGCAAGGCTGTTTGGCAAAAGAAGGTTGACCTTGGCAATAATATCGGAACAAGCAGTGGAATTTGCATAAATGACGGCATTTTATATACAGGAAATTCCCGTATTGTTACTGCTGTAAATATGAAAGACGGCAGTATTAAGTGGTCGCAGAACAGGGATAAGGGCGAAAATTCACCTGCCGAATTTATCGTAGTCGGTGATAAGCTGATTGTAAATTCACACTGGGACTCACTTGCCGCCCTTGATATTGAAAGCGGTCAGGAGCTCTGGAGCAATGATGATGAGGATATCCGTTTCAGAAGCTCAACTCCCGTTGCTATTGATGATAAGACGTTACTTGTTGCCGACGATGATGCAGTAATGCTTGTGAGCCTTGATGACGGCAGTATCGTAAGCAAAACAAATTTTCAGGGATATAGTTTTTCATCAAGCGGTCAGCCTGCATATTTGAACGGGGTAGCATATATTCCAACCGCAAATGAGGGGATAATTGCCTTTGATACAGAAAGCAAGGAAATGCTTTGGAATTTTAAAACAGAGGAAGGCATACTCTTTACGGCACCTTATGTGGGCAAAGGCTCAAAAACGGTAGAAGCATCACCGCGGATTGACGGAAACAGTCTTGTTTTCGGTGCTAACGACGGATACCTATATTCGATTGATATTAAAACAGGAAGCCTGATCTGTAAAAAGCAGGCAGGCTCGGCCATATTAGGAAAGTCCGCCGTAACAGACAACAGAATTTATGCCGCCGCATTTAACGGTTATGTTGTCTGCTATGAAAAAGGTTAATTTTAAATAACTGATTGATATCATAAAGATAAAAAAATCATAGTTGCCGATTATTCGACAACTATGATTTTTTTATTCCAAATAGGTTAAGAAGTTTTTGCAGAAAGGAAAGCTTTTGAGATTGGTTGCTTTCCTGTTTTTCGGCTTCGGGGATTTCTATTGCATCGGTTTTGATTACAAACTGAACTGATTTTACATTCGTGTTTTTCTCGGAAGCAAAGGATTTAACCTCACCGCTTCCCGATATGCTGTCAATCATATCGTTTATTTTTTCATCTGTTTTTTGCTCGATTGATGCCGTCTCATTCTTTAATTCAGTTGTGCCCTTGTTAAGCTCAGTCGTGCCGTCATACAGAGTTGCAACACCGCCTACATATTCCTTTACGCCGTTGTAAAGATTTCCCGCACCGTCATTTAACTGCTTACTGCCGTTTATAAGCTCAACGGTTCCTCCTGCAAGCTCATTGTAGCCTACAACAACCTGTGCAACGCCCTTTGTGTACTCCTCTATACCTGAATCGAGTTTTGTATATTCCTCAACAAGCTGATTAACCGCAGATGATAACACCGACATACTGTAAAGCATATTTTCAAGCTGGGAGGCAAGCTCGTTTATACCTTTGTTGAACTCGGCATAGCTTTTGCTGAGCTTATCTGCACCGTCCGACAACGCTTTAATGTTTTCATTTACCGTATCAAGATATTGCTCGTTGCCTTTAATATTTGCATTGTTGCCCTCAAATAGCATTACCATCTGTTCAAGCTGAGCCACCTGTGTTTTTAACTGTGCAATTTGCTGTTCATCTGCGCCCATGCTTTCAAGGAGGGCAATTTGGTCTTTAAGCTCCTTAATCTGCTTTGTAAGGCTTTTTATTGCCTCGGTATTTCCTGCCTCGAGGCTGTCTATATCAAGACCGTTTTGAGTCATAGTCTGCTTGTATGCTTTGTAGCTTACACTTTTTTCAAGCTCGTCAATGCCTGCTGAAAGCTCATCAATACCCTTTTGTATCTCGGCTGAAGCGGTTGTAAGCTTTTCTATGTTGCTTTGTGCTCCGTTGACATCTTTAAGTGCGTTTTGAAGCTCAAGAAGTGCGGCTTTCATTTGACCTGAGCCTGAATTAAGATTATCCGATTTTGAGTTCAGCTCATTAAGACCCGATTGAATTTGTGTTACACCGTTAGAATACTCGTTGATTCCGTTTTTAAGGCTTTCGGCACCCGTGCTTAATTCCTCGCTTCCGTCGCTTAAATTTGATGAATTATCGTTTAGCTTCTTTGCACCGTTTTTTACCTCTGTTGCACCGTCGTCAATTTTTTCGGTGGCGTCCGTTAATTTGTTAATCTGTTTTTTCAGCTCGGTATCGTCAACCTCAATGTTGAGAGTTAACGGAATTGCATTTATTGAAACAGAGCCCATTTCAAAATCAGTTACATCTGCTGTAATTTTTGTATCAATTCCTTTGCCGGGTAAAATCGTGAAGGAAAGCTGCTTGTCGTTTCCTACATTTGCAAAGGTTGCATCCTCGCATACGATATTTTTGCATTTTTCCGTGTCAAAGGTAAACGCACTCTGTAAGGCATAATCATCGTAAAAGCTTCCTGTGAAGCCTTCGTTTTTGCTTATCTTAAATGTTATTTCAAGGCTTCCGCTTTTGCCTGCAAGCTCATCTGCTGAAATCTCTTTTCCGTCAAGAATATATGAGATTTCAATATTCCACGGAATTTGCGTATTAGTAATTGTGCCTTGATAATATACTCTGTCCTTATCGGTGTTAAATGTAATTTTATCGCTGTCAATATTGATTTTGTCATTTGAGTTTAGAAGCTTTACATCCTCGTAATTTCCATAATCGGTAATCTCGCCGCCGTCAAAAATATTCACCGTGTAAATATCCTTAACTGCACCGCCCGAGTAGAGATTAACATAAACAACCTCCTCCTTTTCAGACGGAGTATCTGCGGCAAGGGCTGTCAGGCAGGGCATCGCAACAATACATATTGAAAGAAATATTGCAATAATTTTTTCAGTTTTTCTCATAGTTCTTTAACTCCTTTTTGGGATTGTAAAAATTTGCATCTTTTGTTGTACGGCGAATAAGACCGTCGAATATATAAAGCAGTCCGGGCAGTACAAACAGCACTATTGCAAGGGACAAAAGCGTTCCTCGTCCGAGGAGCATACCAAGCTGTGCTAAAATTCCGTGGCTTGAAAATCCGTTTAACAGGTAGCCTACAACGGCAAGCGCCGTACCCGAGGTTAAAAGGGACGGCAAAATCGTACACACGGTTTGCTCAACGGCATGTTTTTTCGTTTCCCTGTGCCTAAATTCAATATATCTGTTGGTAAACAGTATTGCGTAGTCAACCGTTGCACCAAGTTGAATTGAGCTGATAATCAGATATGCAATATAGAATATGGGGTTGTCAAAGAAATAAGGTATTCCCATATTTATAAATATTGCCGTTTCAATGGAAATTACAAGTATAAACGGCAGAGTAAATGATTTCATCGTCAGTAGGAGAACGGCGAATACTGCAAAAATCGCAATAAGATTAACCTTTACCATATCAGCAGTAATGGTGTCCATAAGGTCGTATGTGCTAACACCCTCACCTGCAAGATAGTAGCTGTCGGGGTAATATTTGTTTGCCGTTTCTCTTATTGCTTCGACAAGTGCAAAGGTTTCTTCGCCCTCGTATTCGGCGTCGACATTCAGCACCATACGACTGTAATTTTCAGATACAAGCTGTGAAAGCGTATCTTCGTCAAGATACTCGGTGGGAATTTCCGCTCCTACTGTATCAACATAGGAAATAATACTGTTTACCTGTGGTATGGAGCGAAGCTCGTCGGATAATTCCTTTTGCTTTTCGTTGTCACCGTTTGGGACTAAAATTACATAGGTGTCGTTTTTGCCGAATACTTTTTCAATTTCCGCAGTGTCGGCTCCAACCTTTGTTTTTTCATTAAATATATGCGACGAGCCGTAGTAAAAGCTGTTTTGGTTTGATGCAAGATAGCAGGGAACTACTGCAACGGCAAACACACAAACAAGCGGTATCATTACACGATACACAATTTTTCCGAAGCTTTTGAAATCGGGAAGAAGCCTTTTATGTCGTGTTTTTTGCATAAGCGGATACATAGACAGAATAAGAACCGGCATAAACACAAATACCGTAATAAGACTTATGGCAACGCCCTTTGCAAGTGCAAGACCTAAATCGGGACCTATTCCGTAGCGCATAAATATTAGGGCAAGAAAGCCTATTACGGTGGTAAGTCCGCTTGATAGAATTGAATTAGTTGATTTACAAAGGGCCTGGACCATAGCCATTTTCTTATCCTTTTCTTCCTGCAAACATTCTTCAAATCTATGGATTAAGAATACGGAATAGTCAAGAGAAACCGCAAGCTGTAAAATGGAGCCTGCCGCATTGGTTACAAAGGATATTTCACCGAAAATAAGGTTAGTGCCGCTGTTAATCAGTATAGCTACACCGAGGCCAAGCAAAACTATAAACGGCTCTGCCCAAGAGCCTGTTGTTACAAGCAATACGGCAATAACAGTAAGTACGGCGAAAATTGATACTCTGCGAATTTCTTTAACAGTGCTTGCAGTAGCGGCGGCAGTTGATACGGCGTCGCCTGTCATTGCATTTTCTTCGCCGATAACCGTTCGAATTTCGTTAACTGCCTCGTTTCTCTTTTCCTCTTTAATGGTTACCGTAAAAAGCGCATTATCGTCCTTGTAGTATGACTCAACGGTGTCGGTATCCATTGTTTCTATGGGCTGATAAATGTTTACTGCATCGTCAAGCCACATTACTCCTGTTACACCGTCAACCTGCTCCAGCTTTTCCTTGTATTCAAGTGCTCCCGATATACTGACATTTCTTATCATAACACGAGCATTTGGAATACCGCCGTTAAATTCCTGCTCCATAATATCAAGGGAAACTGTTGAAGGACTTTCGTCAGGCAGATAGTCCTTCATATCATAGTTGACTGCCACCATATTTTGAAGCACCGCACAAATAATTGCTGCAGCAATAAATATGATTATAATTTTTTTAGGATTATTTACTATGCGAGTGTAAAATCTTTTCACACTATCTTTCCTCCGTAGCTCATATTAGGAAATTAAATTTCCCGTAATGTAAAATTTGTTTTTGCCGCATAAAACCTCAAGGCTTAAGCTGTCGTTATCTATAACGCCGCTTGCAGTATATTTAACTGTTTTCATAAGCGTAACGATATCTCCTCTGATTTGACAGCTTCCATCGGAAAAAACTGTTCCCGAAAACGGTGTGGCTTTTTTCAGAATATCAAGACATCCGCTTAAAATTCCTTTTTCATTAGTAATTGACATTTTGCCGATTTTAATACCTATAGGTGTTTGCATACGGATGTCAAATATCAATGTTTCATTCTCTGTCATAACGCTCTCCTTTCCAAGGCTTTGCTATTACTTTATCCGTAATTTTCTTTGAATAAAACGGACAATATTATAAAAAATGGGTAAATTCGGACAAATGAAATATGTTTGGGTAATTTTATTCTTTCAGAGCATATTGATTATCGGACAAGTGACCGTATTTTGACCGTTGAACTAAAATAGGGACAAGTGTATAATAAAATGAAATGGGAAGTGATATAGTGAAAAATCAAGACCGTTCTTTACAAACAAAGGAAAAGCTTGTACACGCACTGAAGGAATGTATGCAAAAAAAGCCGTTATCCAAAATAACGGTCAGCGAAATAATAAATATGTGCGATGTGAACAGAAAAACCTTTTATTATCATTTTGAGGATATTTATTCTTTGCTTAAATGGATGTTTGAGCAGGAGGCAATAGATATAGTCAGGCATTTTGATTTGCTTGTTGACACTGAGGAGGCAGTGGAGTTTGTCCTTGATTATATTGAGCAAAATCAGCATATTGTAAACTGTGCATATGACTCAATGGGCAGAGATGAGATGAAGAGATTTTTTTATCTTGATTTTATTGATATAATTAAAAGTCTGATTGAGGACTGCGAGCGCAGGCTAAGCCTTAAAATTGACGACGATTTCAGAATGTTTTTAGCCGATTTTTATACGGAGGCATTTGCAGGTATGTGCATAAATTACGTACGGAATATGGACAATGGTACGCTAAGCCGTGAAAAGATGCTTGATTATATAATTGTGATTCATAAAGAATCTATGCTCCAAATTATTAAAGCAAAGGGAAAGCCAATTAAGGGATAATACATTAAATTATGTCCTGCTGTTGATAACTTATATCCGTTGTGCTAAAATGAAACCAACGGAGGCGATAAGAATGTGGATTGCGGCGGCTGTGCTTTCTGCATTTTTTGCAGGTATAACATCTATTTTAGCTAAATGCGGAATAAGAAAAACGGATTCGGATGTCGCAACGGCAATACGAACTGCTGTTGTTTTGATTTTTTCTTTTATTATGACGATTATCGTCGGATCCATAGGAGGTATTGGGCAAATCAGCCCAAAGTCCTTTTTGTTTCTTATTCTCTCGGGTATTGCCACGGGAGCATCGTGGATATGCTATTTTAAGGCACTTTCAATGGGAGATGTGAATAAGGTTGTTCCCATTGATAAGTCAAGCACAATTTTATCGGTTTTGCTTGCAATAGTTATTTTTAATGAAACAAATAACCTTGCAGTAAAGCTTATAGGTACGGCACTCCTCGGAGTCGGTATATTCCTTATGGTTGAAAAGAAAAAATCAACTGCCGCCGAGGGAAAGAAGAGCTGGGCAGTCTATGCTGTTTTTTCAGCGGTGTTTGCCGCTTTAACCTCAATACTCGCAAAAATCGGAATTGACGATGTAGAGTCAAATCTCGGCACTATGGTAAGAACATGTGTTGTTCTTATTATGGCGTGGATTATCGTTTTTGCCAAGGAAAAGCAAAATCAGATAAGAGACATTGATAAAAAGGAGCTTGCTTTTATCTGCCTTTCCGGTATTGCTACAGGAGCCTCCTGGCTTTGCTATTATTATGCCATTCAAAAGGGAGTTGTCAGCGTGGCGGTGCCTATTGATAAAATGAGCATAGTTGTTTCGATTGCCTTTTCCTACATAGTTTTCAGGGAAAAGCTGACGAAAAAAGCCTTTATAGGTTTGTGTCTTATGATTGCAGGCACGCTTCTGATGACTGTTTTCGCCTGATTTTAAAGTACACATTTTAAAAAGTGTGAAATAATTTTGTCATTTTCAGCCGAATATAAGAAGTTAATGGACATTCCATAAAAAATGTTTGTATTTTGTGAAAAATAATTGTATAATGAACATAGTTTTATGCATTTATATCTTTTGTATCGGGAGAAGAAATGGGAAAGTTTAATTTTGACTACAGTCAGACAATGATGATGAAGATTGATATCGGCGTTCCTGACAAAAAGCTCAGAAGTAAAATTTTTAATAAATTCAATGATGTGCTTGATAAGGTAAAGATTATTGATAATCTTACATACGGCGCTCCTAAAATTATGTACCTTGTGGGTTGGCAGTACAGGGGACATGACGACAAATATCCTTCATTTTTTAACGTAAACAGAGGTGCCGTTCCCGTTTACGGCGATTCTCCCCACCATAGCCTGATTGAGCTTATGAATGAGGCAAGGGATTATAATACCTCAATTTCATTGCATATAAATCTGTCAGACGCTTATGAAAACAGCCCACTGTGGCAGGAATACTGCAATAAAAATTTAATTCTCCGTGACAGAAAGGGAAACCTTGTTGTTACGGGAAATTATAATGGGCTTAATGCTTATCACGTCAGAGCAAAGGCTGAATATGAATCGGGAAATTTTCAAAAGCGTGCAGACGCCGTTATTTCAATGTTTCAGCTTGATAAGCAGAAAACGGTGCATATTGACGCTTTTTTTGTGAGAAAGGGCTTGGAAACCAATATCCCCGAGGAAAAGAAATATCGCAGGAAGATGATTGAATATTTCATTGACAGGGGCGTTGACGTTACAACTGAATTTATCTATCGTGAAAGAAACAGCGGCTTCAGAAGCCTGTGGGGTAAAAGCGATATTATAGGACTTGTACCTGCTGTGTGGAATTTGAGAATGACCCAGGCTGATTATTTCCGCTATCCTCCCACTGTTCTTGCAGGCGGTGAGCTTTGTATGGATATTCAGGCGGATAAGGATTTGCAGTATTTGTTTTACGGTAATGCTCACTGTGAGGAATGCTTTAATAAAAAGGAATGGACAGAGGATTTTATTCGCGAATTTTCTTTAAAGACAGTTCCTTATTTCTTCCTTAATAAAAGAAGGCTTCAACGTATCAGCGGTATCGGAAAGGGCAGAACTGCCTATTTCGACGCAGGCGTTGCAACAAGCATTAGGGATAAAAAAATCACACAGTACGGAAATGTTTTAAAGGAAGGGGAAACCCTTTGTATTCCGATTACGTGGAAGGATAATACATATTACGCCTTTTCGGGCGAAGGAAAGAGCTATACCTTTACTGTCCCAAACGGAAATGCATCCGTGCTTGAACTAAAAGAGCAGGGACCTGTTCTTCTGTTTGAAAAGAAAATTACCGAGGGCAGAATTACTCTTGATATGAAGAAAAACAGGGGATATATAATTCAGTATGCTGATTTTCTTTCCCAATGATGAGGAAAAGCTATGAAACGATTATTTTCATTATTTATGTCGGCGGTTATGACAGTAAGTGTGTTAAGTACAGCTTCGTTTACCGCAAGTGCAAATACCAAGGCAACAGCTGTTTCCATTGCGGAAAATCAATCGTATAGCACATCTGTCTGCGGAACGGTTGAAGAAAATGTAAAAAGCTGGGTGAAATTTGACTGTGCAGAAGCAGGTCTTTATGATTTAACCTGTACAGGAAATAATGCTCCGGACGGTGTTTTGCAAATTACTGTATACGATTCTTACAATAAGGTTATTAACTTTGCCGTGAATACCAAGGGAGTGAATCCCTATTCGGCAGTAACTTATCTTAATGCAGGAGACAGCTATTATTTCTGTGTTGAAATTAACGGCTCCCTTTACGATTTTGATGTTAGCATAAAACGTCATTCCCATAGATTTACAATCAGTCAGCAGTGTAGAGCTGTGGCGGATGATGATGCGGAAATCAGGAGAAACGGCTTTACAAGAATTACCTGTGACTCCTGCGGAGAATATTATGATACGGATGTTCGTGCTTATCCTGCATCAATAGTCTTGTCTAAAGAAAAATATACATATGACGGCACAGGAAAATATCCTGCCGTAGCCGTTTACGACTGCAATTCAAGTATTATTCCTTCAAGCGAATATACTGTTTTGTACGAGGATAATATTCTTACGGGCAAGGCATTTGTAACCGTTACATTTAATTCATCACTATATGAGGGAGAAATGACAAGGTCGTTTTACATTATCCCAAAAAAGCAGTCGGTTACATATCTAAATTCTAAAAAGTCAAAATCAATTACTGTAAAATGGACTAAGGATAATAACGCAAGCGGCTATGAGCTTCAGTACAGTACCTCGCCGAAATTCTATAAAAGTAAGACGAAAACAGTAATCGTTACGAAGAAAACAACTGTATCAAAAACGATACAAAAGCTAACAGGAAATAAGAAATACTATGTCCGTGTGCGTTCATATAAGACTGTAGGCTCTGTTAAGCTTTATGGCTCTTGGGGCACAATGGCAGATAAAAAATACGTAAAAACGAAAAAATAATATACAAAAAGGAGAATTTGTTTCTCCTTTTTGTATATTTTGTAAACAATGTACAAATCGCTTTGACAAGCATATAATCTTGTGATATTGTATAATTAATTTCAAATAACTAATAATTCGGAGATGTGTAGTTATGAAAAAATTTCTAAGTGTTTTAATGGCAATTACCGTTATTGTCAGCAGTCTGTCATTGACCTTTTCGGCATCAGCAGCCGATTTGGAGCAAATAAAAAGCGAAATTACCGATAATTCAGCAGAGCTTCCCTGTGACAGTCAGTGGAAGGAATTTGCAGGAAATACCGATTCGGTAAGAGATTATTATAAAATCGTAGTTGCCGCAACCGGTAAGCTGAATTTAAAAATCGAAGCGTACGCTTCATTTGAGGCAACGCTTACCAATGCTGAATTTACAAGGGAATATTTTACTGCATATGCCGTTCCTGTACAAAATCCCGAAACAGTAATCAGAAATCAGGTTATAACTGCAGGAACATATTATCTTTCCGTAAAATGCGATGGAAAATATAGATTAAACGCTACCTTCGGCGGTAATTGCTATGAGAATCCTCAGGTGCTTAAATCGGATACAGAGGTTACAGGCTCAAGCACAGAGGTAGAAGGCGGCTGGTGGTATAAAATCAGCATACCTTCAGACGGTATATATATCTTCAGCGGTACTGCATACGGTAATACGGATTTCAGAATCTATAACAGTAATTTAACATCTTCAATTGATAATATCGCTTTATCCGGAACAAGCAAGGCTCCTGTTTCACAGAAGAAAAATGTCACTCTTGATAAGGGCACATATTATATCTGCGTAAACAGCGATGCTAAATATAAGCTTTCCTGGTGTAAGCTTACTCAGAGTAACTGCAACCATTCCTTCACCCATCAGTACATAAAGGCTACATATTTAAAAAAAGGTTATCAGCTTAATGTATGCAGTGTTTGCGGCTATAAGTATAAGAGCGATTATTCTGCTAAAAAGACTCTTTCTGCTCCTGCTCTGTATTCACTTAAAAAGGGCAGTAAAAAGATTAGCGTAAGCTTCGGCAGGTCTTTTAATGCAACCGGATATCAAATTCAGTATTCAACTAATAAGAAGTTCACAGGTAAAAGTGTTAAGAAGATAACAACGAAAAATCTTACAAAAACCATTAGTAAGCTTAAAGGCAGAACAAGATATTATGTAAGAGTTCGTGCTTATAAGAAGATTGACGGAAAGACAGTATTCTCCCCTTGGAGTGATGTTAAATCCGTTACCACAAAAAAATAATTATTTAAACGGCAGAGGAGCTCTGCCGTTGTTTTTTTGCAAAAAATATATTTAATTTTTAAAATTGGGTATTGAAATTCTTTTGCATATAATGTAATATATTATAAATTATAAATAAGTCAGTGGTTTCTTTAAACGAATGTAAATTATTGGCACGCCTTTTTGGAGTTGTGTATGGAAAAAATCACAGGAAAAAATAATGATATCATAAAGGGCGTTAAAAAACTCTTTACCTCTTCAAAGCTTCGCAGGGAGCAGGGACTTTTTGTTCTTGAGGGGGCAAGGCTGGTTTTTGATGTCCTTAATTCTTTTTACGAAGTAAAGTATTTCTTTATAACAGAGAAATCCTTTGAGAAGTATAAGGAAAGTGCAAAGCGTCTTGCCGATATCAGCGAAAAAGCATATCTTATTTCAGATGATATTGCAGATAGGCTTTCCGAAACTCAAAGCACGCAGGGAATATTTGCTGTGTGTAAAATGAAAAACGAGGATTTAAAAATTGACTTGAACGGAAAATACATCGCCCTTGATAATGTTCAGGACCCCGGTAATCTCGGAACAATTATCCGCACCGCAGATGCTTTTGGAATTGACGGAATAATTACAGGCGGCGGATGTGATGTTTTCAATCCAAAGGTGCTTCGTTCTTCAATGGGCTCTGTTCTTCGTATGAAAATCAAGGACAGTCAAGTTCTTGCTTCTTCACTTGATGATTTAAGAAAAAGCGGTATGGCGGTTTTGGGAACATCTCCCGATGCAAATGCCGAGAAAATAACAGACGTAAATTTCAGCGGTGGCTGTGTCTGTGTTATCGGAAATGAGGCAAACGGTATCAGCGACGACGTCAAAGAGTCCTGCAGTGAGATAATAACAATACCTATGCAGGGCAGAGCGGAAAGCCTTAATGCCTCCATAGCGGCGGCGGTTGTTATGTGGGAGATGCTGAGATGAGTGAAAATGTAAGATACTGGCTATGGCTTCAGAGAGCTTTGGGAGAGGGCGCAAACATCAGACCGATTATCGAGGATTTCGGCTCAGCCAAAAATCTGTATGAGGCTAATATACTTGAGTGGAAAATGAGTACCTCTCTTACTGCACGTCAAATTAACAAGCTTGAGGATACTAAGCTTACCGATACTGATGAAATAATTTATACCTGCAATGAAAACGGCTGGCAGATTATTGATTACGAGGACAGCCTTTATCCAAGCAGGCTTAAAGAAATAATAAACCCTCCCGCAGTCTTGTTTGTTGACGGAGCAATGCCTGATGTTGACTCTTTGATAACCATAGGAATTGTCGGCACAAGAAAGGCAAGCGAATATGCGGTAAAGGTTACACATATAATGAGCAGAGGTATTGCAGAGGCGGGAGCCCTTGTAGTCAGCGGCGGAGCCTTGGGAGTTGATACGTATGCTCACAGGGGAGCCATTGCCGCAGGCGGTAAAACCATAGCGGTTTTGGGTTGCGGTCTCGGTACAAAATATCTCAGTCAAAACAGCTCCCTCAGAAATATGATAAAAAGCTGCGGTGCACTTGTTACAGAGTTCGAGCCCTTTACTCCTGCAAGCAAAAGGACGTTTCCTGTTAGAAACAGAATTATCAGCGGTATGTCTCTGGGCGTTCTTGTGGTTGAAGCAGGGGAGAAAAGCGGAAGCCTTATTACCGCAAGGTATGCCATTGAGCAAGACAGAGATGTTTATGCCGTTCCTGCTTCTGTGCTTTCAACGGATTTTTCGGGAACAAACAGACTTATTGACGACGGTGCGAGGGTAGTGACAAAGCCTGTTCACCTTATTGAGTCTTATCTCTCCGACTACCCAACGGCAGATGCGTCAAAAATCCGCAGTATTGACGAGCTTGCATCTGATGAATCGGACAACAGTGCAAACGTTGAAGAAAAAGAGGATAAGTATTCCTTTGATTCTCTTGAAAAAGGCAGAGAAAAACGCCTTGAGCGTGAAGAAAAGGAAAGAAATCTTGACGGCGATTTAAAAACCGTTTATGATTCAATGGTTGATAGCTTCACCCATATTGATACAATAATAGAAAAATCAGGACTTTCAAGTCAAAATGTCACCGCATCGGTAATACAGCTTGAAATGCTCGGAATAATAGAAAGTGCCTCAGGTAAGAGGTACAAAAAAGCCTGAAAGGAAAAACAGTATGTCAAAATTAGTTATAGTTGAGTCGCCGGCAAAGGCAAAGAACATAAAAGGATATCTCGGCAGAGGCTACGAGGTTGTAGCTTCAATGGGACACGTAAGGGATTTGCCTGCGGCAAGGCTCAGCGTTGATATTTCAAATGACTTTGAGCCTAAGTATGCAGTAATTAAAGGCAAGGAAAATTTTGTTAAAGAGCTTCAGAAAAAGGCAGATGCCGCCGATTATGTGTATCTCGCAACTGACCCCGATCGTGAGGGAGAAGCAATTTCGTGGCACCTTGCAACTCTGCTTAATCTTGATATGAAAGATAAAAACAGAGTTACCTTTAACGAAATTACTAAAAACGGCGTTCAAAACGGTATGGCTCACCCGAGAGCAATAGACATTGATTTTGTTAATGCACAGCAGGCGAGAAGAATTCTTGACAGGCTTATAGGATATAAGCTGTCACCCTTTATCTCTCAGAAAATCAGAAGAGGTCTTTCTGCAGGAAGAGTTCAGTCCGTTGCCCTTAGACTGATTGTTGACAGAGAGGAAGAAATCAGAGCCTTCAACCCTGAGGAATATTGGTCAGTTGACGCTAAATTTACAAATCCGCCTGACAGAAAGGTATTTTCAGCCGCACTTTTCGGTAAGAACGGCGAAAAGATAAAAATTGAAAATAAAGAGCAGAGTGACAGCATTTTGTCAGAGCTTCAAGATGCAGACTATATCGTTAAGTCTGTGAAAAAAGGCAGCAGGAAGAAAAATCCCACTCCGCCCTTCATAACCTCAACACTTCAGCAGGAGGCTTCAAGACGTCTTTCATTTCAGGCAAAGAGGACTATGAAAGCCGCACAGGAGCTTTACGAGGGTGTTGACGCAGGTGAGCTTGGCACCGTCGGTCTTATCACTTATATGAGAACCGACTCCCTTCGTATTTCCGAGGAGGCAAGGGCGGCAGGAAATAAATATATTGCCGACACCTACGGCGAAAAATATCTTCCTAAAAAGCCAAGATATTATAAATCAAAAAGCAACATTCAGGACGGTCATGAGGCTATCCGACCTACTATGCCGAATGTCAATCCCGAGACTGTTAAGAAATATCTTACCTCAGACCAGTACAAGATTTATAAGCTTGTATGGGAGCGCTTCATTGCTTCTCTTATGGAATCCTGTTTGCAGGAAACCATGAAGATTGAAATTGAAGCAAAGGACTATATCTTTACAGCCACAGGCTATACGGTTAAATTTGACGGCTTTACGGCTCTTTATGAGGAAAAGGGCGACGATGAGAAAAAAGACGTTTCGGCTCCGCTTCCTGCAATGAAGGAGGGAGACGTGTTAAAGCTTAAGAGTATTGTAGGCAATCAGCATTTTACACAGCCACCTGCAAGATATACCGAGGCTTCTCTCACAAAAGCACTTGAAGAAAACGGCGTCGGCAGACCGTCAACATATGTTACTATAACATCAACAATTCTCAACAGAGAATATGTTAAAAGAGAGGGTAAGCAGTTTGTGCCAACAGAGCTTGGTGAGGCTGTTACAAATCTTCTTAAGGATAAAATGCCTAACATAGTAAATGTTAAGTACACCTCAAAAATGGAAACCGACCTTGATAAAATTGACAGCGGCGAAAAGAATTACAAGGAAATGATTCGCCTTTATTATGACGATTTTGAAAAGCCTCTTGAAAAAGCAAAGGAGGAAATGCAGGGCGTTAAAATCAAGCTTAAGGAAGAGGAAACAGACGTTGTCTGCGAAAAATGCGGACGTAAAATGGTTATCAAAGTGGGCAGATACGGAAAGTTTCTTGCCTGTCCCGGATATCCCGAGTGTAAGAATACAAAGCCCCTTGTGTTCAAGACAAAGGCAAAATGTCCCGAATGCGGCGGAGATGTCATTGAAAAGAAAACAAAGCGTGGAACCTCCTTCTACGGATGTTCAAATTATCCTAACTGTAACTTTATGACTTGGGATATGCCGACAGACGAGGTTTGCCCCAAGTGCGGTAAGTCTCTTTTCAGACGCAGAGGAAACGTGCTTTATTGTCCCGATACAGAGGGTTGCGGCTTTACGAAGCCTGCACATACTAAAAAGAAAAGCGAAGAAGAGTAACGGAAAAAGAGTAAATTTTTATGAATTTTAATGTTTTAGGTGCAGGACTTGCAGGAGTTGAAGCGGCTTGGCAGATAGCAAACAGAGGCTATAAGGTAACCCTTTATGAAATGAAGCCCTTGAAAAAATCACCTGCACATAAAAGTGATTTGTTTGCAGAGCTTGTCTGCTCAAATTCATTAAAGGCTTCACGTCTTGACAGTGCCGCAGGACTTCTTAAAGAGGAAATGGCTCGGCTGGGTTCTCTGACTGTTCCTGTTGCAAGGGAATGTTCGGTTCCCGCAGGAGGAGCCTTGGCAGTTGACCGTGACATTTTTTCCGACAAGGTTACGGAGAAAATTAAATCTCACCCTAATATTGAAATCGTAAATAAAGTAGTTGAGTCACTTGATATTGTCGACGATACTGTTACGGTAGTTGCTACCGGACCGCTGACAGACGGCGCTCTTGCAGAAAGCATCAGCAGCTTAACGGGAGCCTATCTTTCATTTTACGATGCGGCGGCTCCGATAGTTACGGCTGACAGCGTTGATATGACAAAGGCATTCGGCGCTTCAAGATATGACCGAGGCGGAGACGACGACTATTTAAACTGCCCATTCAATAAAGAAGAGTATGAGAATTTTATAAATGAACTTGTAAATGCCGAAGGCGCAGTTGTTCATGACTTTGACGTTTACGAGGGCTGTATGCCTATAGAAAAGCTGGCAAAAAGAGGGCTTGATGCTCCGAGATTCGGACCTATGAAGCCTGTAGGGCTTGTTGACCCGTCAACAGGTCACCGCCCTTGGGCATGTGTTCAGCTCAGGAGAGAAAACAGCAAGGGCACAATGTTTAACCTTGTGGGCTTTCAGACTAATCTGAAATTCGGTGAGCAGAAAAGAGTATTTTCAATGATACCCGGTCTTGAAAATGCAGAATTTGTAAGATACGGCGTTATGCACAGAAACTCATTTATAGATTCGCCACGACTTCTTAACCCCGATTTCAGCCTGAGAAAAAATCATAATGTATTTTTTTCAGGACAGATAACAGGCGTTGAGGGATATATGGAGTCGGCAGGAAGCGGTATTCTTGCAGGCATCAACGCAGTAAGATTTGCCGAGGGAAAGTCACCGTTTGTTCTGAAAAACGATACAATGCTCGGTGCACTGAGCGAATATATAAGCGACGAAAGTGTAAAAAGCTTTCAGCCTATGGGAGCAAATTTCGGTGTGCTCCCTCCTATAGAACCAAAGATTAGGGATAAAAAGGAGCGCTATAAAGCCTTGTCAGACAGAGCCCTTGCTTCCCTTGAAATATCAATGGAGAATTTGTGATGAAAATTATTATTGATGCCTTCGGCGGTGACAATGCCCCTCTTGAAATTATAAAGGGTACAATGCTTGCCGTTGATGAGTACGGAATAGATGCCGTGCTTGTAGGCGACGAAAATAAAATCAAAGCTTGCGTAAAAGATAACAATATTGAACTGAAAAATACAGAGATAGTCGACGCTAAAGGCGTTATCACAATGCACGACGATGCTAAATCCGTCCTTAAGGAAAAGGCAGATTCATCAATGGCTGTAGGCTTCAGACTTCTTAATGAGGGCAGGGGAGATGCCTTTGTCAGCGCAGGAAATACAGGCGCCGTTACCGTCGGTGCAACTTTGATAACTAAAAGAATTAAAGGTGTAAAAAGGCCTGCCATAGCCTCTGTAATGCCCAGTGCAAAAAAGCCTATTCTTCTTATGGACTGCGGAGCAAATTCAGAGTGCAGAGCAGAGTTCCTTTATCAGTTCGGTCTGATGGGTAGCCTTTATATGAAGCATATTCTTAAATATGAAAATCCATCTGTTGCACTTGCAAATAACGGCACAGAGGATACTAAAGGCACACCAATGGTAAAGGAAGCCTATGCCCTTATGAAAAATGCGCCCTATAATTTTGTGGGTAATATTGAGGGCAGGCAGATACCCTTTGGTGATGCAGACGTAATAGTTGCGGACGGCTTTACAGGAAACATTATACTGAAAATGTATGAGGGCGTTGCCAAGGTGCTGATGAACGGTATCAAGGACGCTTTTATGAAAAATACCTTGACAAAGCTTTCATATCTCGGAGTAAAAAGCGGTATAGACGATATGAAAAAGCAGTTTGATTATAAGGAATACGGCGGTGCCGTTATGCTGGGAGTAAGAAAGCCTGTAATAAAGGCGCATGGCTCTGCCGATGCAAAAACCTTTAAAAATGCAATTAAGCAGGCGGTATGGTTTCTTGAAAACGACCTTATTTCCTGCATAGAAAAAAATATCAGTTTAGAACCCTTAAAGGATTAAGGCTTATATGGATAAATTAGAAAACAATATCGGTTATCATTTTAAAAACAGAGCGTATCTTATGGAGGCACTGACTCATTCCTCCTTTGCAAATGAGCAGAAGGACCGTCGTGTTTCGGCAAGGTCAAATGAGAGAATGGAATTTTTGGGAGATGCAGTTGTGTCAATTATTTCCGCAAAATTTCTTTATGAAAAATTTCCCGATATGGACGAGGGAGAGCTGTCAAAGCTGAGAAGCTCTCTTGTCTGCACAGGCTCTCTTTCCGAATTTGCTCGCAGAATAAATTTAGGTGATTATCTTTTCCTCGGCAGAGGAGAAATCAATACAGGCGGTGCCGACAGAGACTCAATTCTTGAAAATGCCTTTGAGGCTTTGACAGCCGCAATATATCTTGACGGCGGTATGGAAGAGGCAAGAAAATTTGTTCTCGGCTTTCTTTCAGAGGCTGTGGAAGGTCATCATATTAATTTTAAGGATTACAAAACACAGCTTCAGGAGGTTATTCAGGAAAACCCCGGAGAGAATGTTTACTACGCCATTACAGGAACAAAGGGCCCCGATCATAACAAGGTGTTTGAGGCGGAGGTAAGGCTTAACCACAATGTTATCGGTAAGGGAACGGGAAAATCTAAAAAAAGTGCAGAACAAGCAGCAGCAAAGGAAGCGCTTAGACTTATGGGATTACAGTGATTATGAAAAAAGGAAATATAAGTATTTTTGTACCGCATCTCGGCTGTCCCTGTCAGTGCTCCTTCTGTAATCAGAAAACGATTACAGGACAGGTCAATCAGCCAACTGCCAAGGATGTGGACAAGGCTGTACAGACTGCCTTGAAACGAAAAGGCTTTGATTACGAAATAGCCTTTTTCGGCGGTTCATTTACAGCTATTGACAGAGATTATATGGTGTCTCTTCTTGAAGGTGCATATAAGTACGTCAAGTCAAATGAAGTAAAGGGTATCAGAATTTCCACAAGACCGGATTGCATAGATGAAGAAATTTTGTCTTTGCTTAAAGGCTACGGCGTTACGAGCATTGAGCTCGGTGCACAGAGCATGGATAACGGCGTACTTGATGCTAACAGACGCGGACATACGGCAGAAGATGTGGTGAAAGCGTCAGAGCTTATAAAAGCCTACGGCTTTGAGCTTGGACTGCAGATGATGACAGGACTTTATACAGATACCTGCGATAAGTCAATAAAAACGGCTGAAAAAATTATTGAGCTGAAGCCTGACACCGTGAGAATTTATCCTACGGTTGTGCTTAAGGGTACATATCTTGCAGAGCTTTATCTCAGCGGTGAATATAAGCCGTTAAACGCAGACGAATCGGCAGAGCTTTGTGCAAGGCTTGTTCCTATGTTTGAAAAGGCAGGAATTAGGATTATCAGACTTGGACTTCATTCAAGCGAGGATATAAAGAAAAATATGCTTGCAGGCGGCTTTCACGATTCATTTGGTGAGCTTGTAAAATCAAGAATTATGGTTAATAAAATTCTTGAACTGCCTCCTGCCGATTATCAGGTATTTGTTAATTCAAGGTCACTGTCAAAGCTTAAGGGCAATAACAAAAGCAATATCTATCTTCTTATGGAAAGAGGATATAATATAAAAATTATTATCGACAACTCACTTGATGTTGACGAATTGAGGATAAAATAATGGTTTTAAAAACACTTGAAATGCAGGGCTTTAAGTCCTTTCCCGATAAAACGGTGCTTAACTTCGGCAATGGTATTACCGCCGTTGTAGGACCTAACGGCTCGGGAAAAAGTAATATATCCGACGCAGTACGCTGGGTTTTGGGCGAAACGAGTACAAAATCTCTCAGAGGCTCAAAAATGGAGGACGTTATTTTCGGCGGTACCTCTGCAAGAAAGGCTCTGGGCTTTGCTCAGGTTCAGCTTACTCTTGATAATTCAGACCATACCCTTAAGGATAAGGGCGATACCGTTACAGTTTTGAGACGCTACTACCGTTCGGGTGAAAGCGAATATAAAATCGACGGTGAAAGCGTAAGACGACGTGATATTCACGAGCTGTTTATGGATACAGGTCTCGGCTCCGACGGCTATTCTATGGTAGGTCAGGGTAAAATTGACTCTATAATTTCGCAGAAAAATGAGGACAGGCGTGAGCTTTTTGAAGAGGCGGCAGGAATATCACTTTTCCGTCACAAGAGAACCGACGCAACAAGACGTCTTGAGCAGGCTCAGGAAAATCTTGTAAGACTGCTTGACATTTTAGGCGAGCTTGAATCCCGTGTTGAGCCTCTCAGAAAGCAGAGCGAAAAGGCAAAGAAATTTATTGAGCTTTCAGACGAGAAAAAGACTCTTGAAATCGGCGTTTGGGTTAATAAAATTAACCGCTTTACAAATGACCTCAGGGAGCAGGAGCATAAAATTGACGCCGCTAACGCTTCCTATGAAATTTGTGAAAAGGAGTTAAACGATATTGAAAATGAAATTGAGGAAATAGTTCAGAAAACAGCCTCAATTAATATTGAAATTGAGCAGATAAGGACAGGCTCTAAGGTATACGAGGAGGAGGCTCTGCGTAAGGACGGCGAGGCATCTGTTCTTGAAACCACTCTTTCTCATAATAATGAAACTATCGAAAGGCTTAGAAGCGATATCGGAGACGCTGATAACGCAGGAGCCTCTATAGATACTCAGATTGAAGAGAAAAAGCAGTTTATTGCAGAAAGTGAAAAGCAGCTTGAAGATAAAAAGCAGGAGCTTAAAAACGTTACTGATGAAATGAACAATCTCATTTCATCTAACGAAGAATTTTCAAAGCTTTCCGTTGGGCTTAATCAGAAAATTACATCTCTTACTCTTAAATTGTCGGATTGTAGGGTTAAATGCTCACAGGCTGTTTCCTCTATTGAGGAAATTAAGTCACGTCAAAGCGTGGTTGACGGCAATATAACAGACTGCGAAAAAGAGATTGAAGGTGTGCTTGTTCTTAAAAAAGAAAGCACATCAAGGCTTGAAGCTCTTAACGGCAGAATTGACGAAAACAATAACTCAATGTCAGGCTACAGGCTGAAGCTTGAGAATAAAACAAAGAATGCAGAAAAGATTAAGGCAGAGCTTGATAAAACCCTTTCAGACCTTTCGCAGAAGCAATCAAGAGCAAAAATGCTTCTTGACCTTGAAAAGAATATGGAGGGCTTCTCGGGTGCAGTTAAGTCTGTTATGAGACAGGCTCAGAGCAAGGCACTTTCAGGTATTCATGGTCCTTTGTCACAGCTTATTACAGTTGATAACGATTATTCGGTAGCCGTTGAGGTTGCCTTAGGTGCCGCAATGCAGAATATCGTCACAAGCAACGAGGCAGACGCTAAAAGAGCTATCTATTATCTTAAAAATAATCACTTGGGTAGGGCAACATTTTTGCCTATTTCTGCTATTAAGCCAAGAGCTCTTGACGAAAATGGTCTTGACGATAATTTAGGCTTTGTGGCAGTTGCCTCTGATTTGGTTGAATGTAAAAAGGAATACAGAGATATTGTGTCAAATCTTCTTGGCAGAGTAGTAGTTGTGGAGGATATGGACTGCGCTATCGGTATTTCAAAGAGGTATTCAAACCGCTTTAAGCTCGTTACCCTTGACGGACAGGTTATTAACCCCGGCGGTTCTATGACAGGTGGCTCACAGTCAAAGGGTGCAGGTATTCTTTCAAGAGGAAATCAAATTGACGAGTTAAATGCTCAGGCACTTGAACTTGAAAAGACGGTCGACGAGTTAAAGGCGAAGTATAAAACTGCCATAGAGGAGGCAAATTTTGCCGCCTCCGAGGTGCAGGGAGCAGAGGCGGATTTGCAGCAGGCTAAGGAGGAGCTTATCAGAGCACAGGGCGAGGATAACCTGATTACCGAAAGGCTTGATGCTTTGAAGGATACAAAGGCTTCACTTATTGCCGAAAAGGATAGCGCTCTTGACAGAATTGATGCCCTTGCAAAAACACAGGCAGATGCCGAAAATGATATTAAGTCAATAGAATCTGAAATTAACAGTGCAGAGACTGAGCTTGAAAAAGCAACAGGAAGCGCCGAGGCTTTAAATGAAAAAAGAGAAGAGTACAGACAAAAGAGTCAGGAAATTAATCTTGCCATTGTAACTCTTGCAAAGGATGCTGAAAGTGCCAAGCTGTCTGTTGAAGAGCTTGAACTGAGAAAGAATACTCAGTCTGACAGAGTAAAGTCTATTGCAGATGAAATCAGCGCTATTGAGGAGAGAAACAAAAATCTTCTTTTATCTATTGAAGAAATTAAAAACGGTGCCGAGGAGCTTAGAGAAAAGGCAAAGCAGTCGGATGATGAGGTGCAGTCGCAGATTAATAAGAGAAACGAGCTTGAAAAGCGTACGGCTGAGCTTAGAGGTATCGAAAAAAATAAAAATCAGGACAGGGAAAAACTGTCCGGTGAGCTTGTAAGACTTGACGAAAGAAAGCTTGCAATGCAAAAGGAATATGACGAGCTTAACGATATGCTCTTTGAGCAGTACGAGCTGACAAAGCACGAGGCAGAGGCGCTTAATATTGTAATTGAAGATATGTCACAGGCGAAAAAAAGGCTCCACGAAATCAAGGTTGCAATCAAGTCCTTAGGCTCAATCAATGTGGGTGCAATAGAGGAATACAAAGAGGTTTCCGAAAGATATACATTCCTTAAGGAGCAGGTTGACGATGTTGAAAAATCAAAGTCGGAACTTCTTAAAATTATTGATGATTTAACTGCTTCAATGAGTGAAAAATTCCTTGAGCAGTTTAAGAAAATCAACGAGGAGTTCAAGGTTTGCTTTGCCGATTTCTTCGGCGGAGGAAAGGGAGAGCTTATACTTGAGGAGCCTGAAAACTGCCTTGAATCTCCCATTGAAATTAAAATTCAGCCGCCCGGCAAATCAGTTCAGAACATCAATCTGTTCTCAGGCGGTGAAAAGTCACTTGCCGCTATGGCTTTGCTTTTCAGCGTACTTAAGGTTCAGCCTGCACCGTTTTGTATTTACGACGAGGTTGAGGCGGCGCTTGACGACGTCAATGTTGAAAGATTTGCAAAGTATATGCGTAAAATGACCGATAAAACTCAGTTTATCTCCATTACTCACAGACGTGGTACTATGGAGGAGGCAGACGTTCTTTACGGTGTTACAATGCAGGAAAAGGGCGTTTCAAAGCTGATTGAGCTTCAGACTGCTGAGCTTGCGGCTCAGATGGGCTTGGATAAATAAATTATAAAGGTAGAAAATTTATGGGTATTTTTGACGTTTTTAAAAGAGGTCTTAAAAAGACAAGAGACGAGGGTATAACTGCTCAGATGGACGAGGTTATGGACTCCTATGAGGAAATAACCGATGACCTCTTTGACGAGCTTGAGGAAATTCTTATAATGGGTGATGTGGGTATGAATACCGCAGAGAGAATTATAAGAGACCTTAAAAAGAAAATTGAAAATGACAGGATTACAAATGTTAAGCAGGTACGTGAAACAATGAAGGATATTGTTTCGGGTATTGTATGGGGCGGTAGCTATTTAAGGCTTCGTACCAAGCCGTCTGTAATTCTTGTAATCGGCGTAAACGGAGTAGGTAAAACTACTACTATCGGTAAGCTTGCTTTAAGACTTAAGGAGCAGAACAGGAGCGTTATCCTCGGTGCCGCCGACACCTTCAGAGCCGCCGCCATTGAACAGCTTCAGGTGTGGGCTGACAGAGCAGGCGTTGATTTGATTAAGCACGGTGAAGGTGCTGACCCTGCGGCAGTAGTTTATGATACTATTCAGGCAGGTAAGGCAAGAGGCTCTGACGTTATCATTATTGATACCGCAGGCAGACTTCATAATAAGAAAAATCTTATGGACGAGCTTAACAAGATAAGCCGTGTTATTGACAGAGAGCTTCCCGACGCATCAAAGGAAATTCTCCTTGTTCTTGACGCAACAACAGGTCAGAATGCCGTTAATCAGGCAAAGGATTTCAAGGATGCCGCAGGCATTACAGGTATTGTCCTTACAAAGCTTGACGGAACTGCAAAGGGCGGTGTTGTCCTTGCTATCAATAACGAGCTTGATGTTCCTGTTAAATTTGTGGGTGTTGGTGAAAAAATCGAGGATTTACAGCCCTTTGATGCAGACGCCTTTGCTTCTGCACTGTTTGACGCAAAAATTCCCGACGACGGCGACAGAATAGCAGAGTTCATTTCAAATGACGAAAGCTTAGAAAAGAAAGAAAACAATTAATTTAAGAGGTTTTGTATGGATTTTATTCTTGCAACAAACAATATGAAAAAGCTTGCTGAAATGCAGCGTATCCTATCACCCTTAGGAATAAATGTTGTAACGGCGAAAATGCTCGGTATCACTCTTGAGGATGTTGAAGAGGACGGAGAAATCTTTGAGGACAACGCAAAAATAAAAGCCCGTGCCGCCTGTAAGGAAACAGGTATGCCTGCAATAGCAGACGATTCGGGACTTTGCGTAGATTACCTTGACGGTGCACCGGGAGTTTATTCTGCAAGATTTGCAGGTGAGCACGGAAATGACGAAAAAAATAACGACCTGCTTCTTGAAAAGCTTGATGGCGTTCCTATGGAAAAGCGAGGAGCACATTATGTATGTGCGATTTGCTGTACCTTTCCCGACGGCAGAGAGATTGTTGTCAGAGGGGAGTGCCACGGCAAAATCGGTTTTGAGCGTGACGGACAAGAGGGCTTCGGCTATGACCCGCTGTTCCTTGTAAACGGCAAATCCTTTGGCAGATATACCGCCGAGGAAAAGGATAAAATAAGTCACAGAGGAAACGCATTAAGACTGTTAGCAGATGAATTGGAGAAATATTTATGACATCTAAAGAAAGAGCTGCTTTAAGAGCGCAGGCAAACGGACTTGAATCCATTATCCAAATCGGTAAAGAGGGAATAAGCGATAATCTTATTTTACAGATAGACGATACACTTGATGCCCGTGAGCTTTTAAAAATCAGAGTTCATCTTGAAACCTCACCAAAGGCACCAAAGGAGCTGGCACAGGAGCTTGCAGAGGCTTTGCAGGCAGACGTTGTTCAGGTAATCGGCGGAATAATTGTCCTTTACCGTGAAGCAGATGAGGAAAGAATTGCCGAGAAAAAGAAAAAAAGAGGCGCAGGAACAGCAAAGGCTGTTGCTAAGAAAAAGGTAAAAATAAAGGGCAAAAGACAGCGTCAAAGAGAAAAGGAAGCAAAAAATCCTTACGCTAAGTATGACAGACCGAAATATTATGGCAGATAAGATTAAAACAGGAATTTTCGGCGGAGCCTTTAATCCTATCCATAACGGACACTTAAATCTTGCAAAAAAGTATCTTGATGTTTTAAAGCTTGACAGAATAATTTTTATTCCCACCGCCTTACCTCCTCATAAAACCGACAGGTTTCTTGCAAGTAAAGAGGATAGGTTCAATATGCTTGATTTAGCAATCGGCGATTGCGACAGGTTTGAAATATCTGATATAGAATTTCAAAGGCAGGGCAAATCGTATACATACGATACCCTTTGCCTTTTGAAAGAAAAATATCCCGATGATGATTTCTTTCTGATAATAGGTGCCGACCAGTTTCTGACCTTTAATCTATGGTACAGATACAGAGATATTCTTGATATGGCTTCTCTTTGTACTGCCGCAAGGGAAAGCGGTATACAACGGCAGGAAATAATTGATTTTTCCCATAGCCTTGACGGACTTAAAGAGGATAAATTTCATCTTTTGAACTCCGATGCAGTAGAGGTAAGCTCCAGTCAGGTCAGAGAAAAAATAAAAAAAGGCGAAGATGTGTCTTCCCTTATTCCCGAAAAGGTTTATAATTATATTGTTGAAAAGGGACTTTACAGTGTATAATATTGATGAGTACAAGAAGGTTATAAGAGAACGCCTTTCAGATTACAGGTTTTACCATTCCTTATGTGTGGCTGAAAGTGCAAAGAAGCTTGCAAAAAAATACGGTGCCGATGCAGTAAAGGCAGAGGTTGCAGGACTTCTTCACGATTCTATGAAGGAGGCGTCAAGAGAGGAACAGCTTTCATATATTGAAAAGGCTGAAATTCAAATGACACCCTTTGAGAAAACGGGAAAGAAATTTCTTCATCAGGTGTCGGGAGCCGCTTTTGCAAAGGTTTATTTCGGCATTGACGATGAGGAAATATTAGGTGCAATACGTTATCATACAACAGGCAGAGCAAATATGACGCTTATGGAGGAAATCGTTTATCTTGCTGATTTCATATCTGCCGACCGTGATTATGACGACGTTGATATAATGAGAGCAAAGACCGAAATCGCAAAGGAGGAGGGCTTGCTCTACTGCACAAAATATACAATAACCTCCGTGGTTGCAAAGGGGAAAACTCTTAACACAGACACGGTGGAAACATATAACTGGATACTTGATAAATATTTCAGTAAATAAAAGGGGATTTTAATGGAAAATATTGATATTGTAAAAACAGCGGTCAAAGCCATTGACAGCAAAAAGGGCGAAAATATTGAGGTTATCGGCATTGAGGATTTAACAATAATCGCTGATTACTTTGTTATCGCCACAGGTACAAGCACAACACAGGTCAAAGCACTTGCAGATGAGGTTGAATATAAGCTTTCTCTTGAGGGAGTGGAGCCGCATCATATTGAGGGCAGAAACACACCGTGGGTTTGCCTTGACTATAATTCGGTTGTAGTTCATATCTTCTACAAGGACCAGAGAGATTTTTACCGTCTTGAACGTTTGTGGGAGGACGGAAAGAAAATAGATACAGCAAATTTTTTGGAGGATTAACATATGGAATACGATTTTAAAAAGATTGAAAAAAAGTGGCAAAACTACTGGTATGAAAATAATACCTTTGCGGCAAAGGATGACTATTCTCTTCCTAAGTATTACTGCCTTGTAGAGTTTCCGTATCCGTCAGGACAGGGACTTCACGTAGGACATCCACGTTCATATACGGCACTTGACATTGTAGCAAGAAAGAAAAGGCTTCAGGGCTATAACGTTCTTTATCCTATGGGCTGGGACGCATTCGGTCTGCCAACGGAAAACTTTGCAATTAAAAATCATATCCATCCTGCCGAGGTAACAAAAAATAATGTTGCCCATTTCAAAGCACAGCTTCAGTCCTTGGGCTTTTCATTTGACTGGACAAGAGAAATCAATACAACCGACCCGTCATATTATAAGTGGACTCAGTGGATTTTTCTTCAGCTTTTCAAAAAAGGTCTTGCATACAAGAAGGAAATGGCTGTAAACTGGTGTACCTCCTGTAAGTGCGTGCTTGCAAATGAGGAGGTTGTAAACGGTGTTTGTGAGCGTTGCGGTAGCGAGGTTATCAGAAAGAACCAGAGCCAGTGGATGCTTAAAATCACCGACTATGCACAAAGGCTTGTCGACGACCTTGACGACCTTGATTTCATTGACAGAGTAAAGGTTCAGCAGAAAAACTGGATAGGCAGGTCAACAGGTGCCGAGGTTGATTTCGGTACAACTCTTGGTGATACTCTTACCGTATATACCACAAGACCCGATACACTTTTCGGTGCTACATATATGGTTATTTCACCTGAGCACCCACTTATAGAAAAATGGGCAGACAGACTTTCAAATCTTGATGAAATCAGAAAATATCAGGATGAGGCTGCTCATAAATCGGATTTTGAAAGAACAGAGCTTAATAAGGATAAAACAGGTGTAAGGCTTCAGGGTGTTATGGGTATTAACCCTGTAAACGATACGGAAATTCCGATTTTTATTTCCGACTATGTTCTTACATCATACGGTACAGGCGCAATTATGGCAGTTCCTGCCCACGATACACGTGACTGGGAATTTGCAAAGAAATTTGATTTGCCTATTATCGAGGTTGTTGCAGGCTCAAAGGTAGGCGTTGAAAACGAGGCATTTACAGACTGTGCAACAGGCGTTATGACAAATTCAAGCTTCCTTACAGGCATGACTGTAGAGGAGGCAAAGGTTGCCATTACCGAGTGGCTTACAAAAGAGGGCAAGGGCAGACAGAAGGTTAATTTCAAGCTTCGTGACTGGGTGTTCTCCCGTCAGAGATATTGGGGCGAGCCTATCCCGATTGTTAAGTGTGAGCATTGCGGATATGTTCCCGTACCTGAAAGTGAGCTTCCTCTCAGACTTCCTAAGGTTGACTCATATGAGCCTACCGATACAGGCGAGTCACCACTTGCAAAAATGACTGATTGGGTAAATACAACCTGTCCTGTTTGCGGCAGACCTGCAAAAAGAGAAACCGATACAATGCCACAGTGGGCAGGCTCCTCTTGGTATTTCCTTAGATATATGGACCCGCATAATGACAAAGAGCTTGTTTCTCCCGAGGCAGTTAAGTATTGGGGACCTGTTGATTGGTATAACGGCGGTATGGAGCATACAACTCTTCACCTGCTCTATTCACGCTTCTGGCATAAATTCCTCTATGATATCGGCGTAGTTCCTACAAAGGAGCCATATGCAAAGCGTACCTCACACGGTATGATTTTGGGCGAAAACGGCGAAAAGATGTCAAAGTCAAGAGGAAATGTAGTAAATCCCGATGAGATTGTTGATAAATACGGCGCAGATACAATGCGTCTTTATGAAATGTTCATCGGCGACTTTGAAAAGGCTGCTCCTTGGAACAGCGATTCAATCAAGGGCTGCAAGAGATTTATTGAGCGTTTCTGGAATCTTCAGGAAATTGTCAAGGACGGCGACAGCTATTCTGCCGATCTTGAAGCACTTATGCATAAGACAATTAAAAAGGTTACAGAGGATATTGATAATCTTAAGTGCAACACCGCTATTGCATCAATGATGACACTTGTAAATGAGATGTATGCAAAGGGCGTAAATAAGGCAGAGCTTCGTGATTTGACAATTATGCTCAATCCCTTTGCACCTCACGTTACCGAGGAGCTTTGGCAGGCTATGGATTTCGGCGGTATGGTGCACGAAGCAAAATGGCCTGAATTTGACGAGGAAAAGACAAAGGAAAATTCAGTTGAAATCGCATTGCAGATTATGGGTAAGGTACGTTCACGTATAACCGTTCCTGCCGATATCAGCAAGGAGGATGCTATTGCTTTGGCAAAGGCTGATGAAAAGATTGCAAGCGCTATTGAGGGTAAGACAATTAAGAAGGAAATTTATGTTCCCGGAAAGCTTGTAAATATCGTTGCAGTTTGATTAATAATCAGAGGAAAATATGATGATTAACAGCTTTGATAAAAACTGGACAACAACAAACGGTAATGTACCTCTTAATGATAACGAGGTAGAGAGATATATTTCTGTCAGGCCAAGCGAAAATCAGCTCCGTTTGGCAGACAAGCCTTTCTATTGCTTTATTCATTTCGGTATGAATACTGCTACCGGCAGAGAATGGGGAGCAGGAATTGAAACCGTAAAGGACTTTACCATAAAAAATATTGATGCTGCCCAGTGGGTTAAAGCAATAAAATCGAGCGGTGCAACAGGTATAATTTTAACCTGTAAGCATCATGACGGCTTTTGCCTTTGGAATAGCGAATATACAGATTTTTGCGTTAAGAATACCGATTTTAAAGGGGATATAGTCAAGCTCGTTTCCGATGAATGTCATAAGCAGGGAATGGATTTCGGAATATATTTGTCCCCTTGGGATATGCACGATAAACGCTATGGCACAACGGAATATGACGATTATTTCTGCAATCAGCTTACAGAGCTTTTAACAAATTACGGCGAAATCTTTGAGGTTTGGTTTGACGGCGCAAAGGGCTCAAATGCAGTAAAATTTGAGTATGACTGGCAGAGATATTATGATA
>JBJFHZ010000095.1:0-7406 GCA_051894075.1 Eubacterium sp. | reverse complement strand
AAATATCGCTTTAATACTGCATTTTTGACGGGTTCGGATTATTACCGTTACCCTAAAGGAGATACTGAAATGATTAGATTTTATAACGGTAAAATTCTTACGCTTAAAGACGGCTTCAGCATAACCGATGATGAAGTTTGGGTTGACGGAAATAAAATTTCTTACATAGGAAAAGGAAAAAATGACTCAACTGTCTTTGAAAGAGAAATTGACCTTAACGGCAATCTTTTAATGCCGTCATTTAAAAACGCTCATACACATTCCGCAATGACCTTCGGCAGAAGCCTCAGCGACGATTTACCACTACAGGAATGGCTTTACGATAAAATTTTTCCCATTGAGGCAAATATGACGGCTGATGATATTTACAAGCTGTCACGTCTTGCTTTTCTTGAATATCTTACAAGCGGTACATCTGCCTGCTTTGATATGTACTATTTCCCTGAGGCTATGGCTAAAGCAAGCATTGACACAGGCTTCAGAACAGTTATGTGCGGGGCAGTAAACAACTTTAAAGAATCGGTGGAAAGCCTTGAACACTATTATTTAAAATACAATAGTTATAATGAACTTATTTCTTATAAATTAGGCTTTCATGCAGAATACACTACAGATAAAAAGATAATGAAGGGCATTGCAAAGCTTGCTGAAAAATACGAGGCTCCTGTTTTTATGCACTCAAGCGAAACTATGGACGAAACCTCGGATTGTATCCACAGATACAATAAAACTCCCACAGAGCTATTTGATAAGCTCGGTTTGTTTAACTACGGCGGCGGTGCCTTTCACAGCGTTTGGATATCCGATGAGGATATGGAAATTTACAAAAAAAGAAATGTTTATGCGGTAATCAATGCAGGCTCTAACTGTAAGCTTGCCTCAGGTGTTGCACCGGTTGAAGCTATGTATAAAGCAGGAGTTAATCTTGCTATCGGAACCGACGGTCCAAGCTCTAACAACGCACTTGATATGTTCAGAGAAATGTATTTAATATGTGCACTGCAAAAGATAAAGAACAAGGACGCCGCCTCTATGGACGCAAACGCAGTTTTGAAAATGGCAACCGTAGGCTCTGCAAGATGTATGGGGCTTGACGACTGCGACTGCCTTGACGTAGGTAAGAAAGCAGATTTGACGGTTATTGATCTACACAGGCCTAATATGCAGCCTATAAATAATATCACGAAAAATATAGTTTACAGCGGGTCAAAGGAAAATGTCAGGTTGACTATGGTAAACGGAAAAATACTCTACGAAAACGGTGAATTTCCCACATTGGATATTGAAAAAATCTACCGTGAAGCACAGGAGGTTACAGACAGGTTAAAAAATATTTAATGCCTTTCCTCATCATCATAGCATTCGCAAAATCTTGCGGCAAAGGCAGGTTCCTCATTTCCTGCATACAAATGGCTGATATCTCCGAACTGCTGACAGCGAAAAACTGCTATGCCCTCTTCCCTTTCCTCTGTAATCAAAGTTGTTACCGAAGTAGGCAGGGCTACAAAATTATGCCAAAGCACCATAGGAGAACAGGAAAAAATATGGGAAAGAATAACGCATTCAACTCCGAAATGGCAAAACAGAACTACTGTATCGTGGTTTGAATTTGTAACCCGATAGTAGCCGCCTGTGTGCTCATATCCGTGCTTTGCAAGAAGCTCATCTATACCGTCGCATACCTTTTTATATTCCTTATGCACATTGTAGCTTCGCATAAGCTTTGTTTTATACCACTTTTCACTGTCATAAAAATCTCTGTTATTTACCCACTCTGTAGGCAGTCTGTCCCAACAGCCGCAGATTTTCAAGCCTTTTCTGATTTTTCCTCTAAACTCATGAAGCCAGTCAAGCTCTACTGCCTGTCTGTTCATCTTTTTTAGGGTAAACGACGCAGTGTCCTTGGCTCTGCCTAAAGGAGAACAGTAAAAAGCGGTTACATCAAGCTTTGTAAGTCTGTCGGACAAAAGCTCTGCCTCTCTCCAGCCTTTTTCGGTGAGGCTGTCCTTTACATAATCGGGGTCTCCGTGTCTGACTATAATCAATCTCATATCATCACTCCTATCTGTAAATTAATTTTAACATATTTGATTACTTATAGCAATTATGTTATTATATGATTATTAAGTAACAGGAATGATGATATGAGAATTTTAATTATACCCGACAGCTTTAAAGGAACCTTAACCTCACAGCAGGTTTGCAGTTGTATTGAAAAGGCAATTAAAAGTATTTCTAAAAATGAAGAAATAACGTCTATTCCCTTTGCAGACGGCGGGGAAGGCTTTGCAGAATGCTTGAGCAATATATGTAATGGTGATATACTTTACAGTAGTTGCACGGACATATACGGCAGACATATAAAAGGACAGATATTTACATACGGTGACACGGCTATAATTGAAAGCGCCTGCGCCAGCGGTTTGCAAAAGAAAAAGGATGTTATGAATGCTACCTCTTACGGTACAGGTGAGCTTATAAAAGCCGCTGTAGATAAGGGATTTCGCCATATCGTACTCGGTCTTGGAGGCAGCGGATGCTGTGACGGCGGAGCAGGTGCTTTATCTGCTCTGGGTGCAGTTTTCAGGGATATTGACGGAGATGAAATACCGTACCCAAAGGGCAAGGATTTAGAGAATATTTACGGTGCAGGGTTTACTAAAATTATAAAGGATATCAACTTTACATTCGCCTGTGATGTTGATAATGTGTTTTATGGTAAAAACGGAGCCGCATATGTATTTGCTCCGCAAAAGGGTGCAGATAAAAACGATGTTATAAAACTTGACAACGGACTGAAAATGCTAAATGCATTTCTTCCCCGTGACATTTCAAAAGTTAAGGGCGCAGGTGCCGCCGGCGGTTTATGCGGTGGTCTGTACTCAGTCTACGGTGGTAAAATCAAAAGCGGTTTTGATATTCTTTCAGATGCCTGCTCTCTTGAAGATAAAATTAAACAGGCTGATTTGGTTATCACAGGAGAAGGAAAAACAGACCGACAGACTCTTATGGGAAAGCTTCCGTATAAAATCAGTGAGCTTTGCAAAAAGCACGGCAAAAAATGCTATATCATCAGCGGTAAAATTGAAGGCGTTGAACTTGGTGACAAAATGATAAGTCTTACCGACAGAGAAATAACCACAGAGTACGCAATGTCAAATGCTGAGGCTGTACTGACAAATAAAGCAAAATTACTGTTGCAATAGTTATCTTTTAAATATATAATATAAAATATTAAATAAAAAGGAGAATTTAATATGAAGGTTATACTTCCAAAACACAGAGAATTTCTTATCAAATTTGAGGACGGTTATCCTCAGGAGGCAGAGGCTTGGGAGGCTCTCAATCAGATAGTTAAGGACTACAGCGTTGACGGCAAAAGCGTTTACACCGAAACATTTATTGAGGACAACGAGGACAAAGTAAAGGCTCTTCAGGAAAAATACGAATTCACATACGAGATTATAGAAAAATAATTATAATACGGGGTTTTTAAATGGAAAAGAAAAAGGCTTTTGTTGTGGCAACATCCCATCTCGATACTGTTTGGAGATGGAGTATTGCCGACACAGTTGAAAAATTCATACCCGACACATTATCAAAAAACTTTGATCTGCTTGAAAAGTACCCAAATTATCGTTTCAATTTTGAGGGTGCTTACAGATATGAGCTTATCGAGGAATTCTATCCAAAGGCATTTGAGATTATAAAGAAATATGCTGACGAGGACAGGTGGTGTGTATCCGGCTCCGCTTACGAAAACGGAGACGTAAATATTCCCTCTCCCGAGACACTTTTCAGAAATATTCTTATCGGCAACAATTATTTTAAAGAAAAGCTTGGCAAAAAATCAGAGGATTTATTTCTTCCCGACTGCTTCGGATTCGGTCTTGCTTTGCCTTCTGTTATTAACAACGCCGGTCTTAAAGGCTTTACAACCCAGAAGCTTTCATGGGGAAGTGCCTACGGTCTGCCCTTTGACCTCGGAATTTGGAGAGGTCCCGACGGAAAATGTGCCTATACCTGCTTGAATGCAAAGTCCTACAGATACAAATTCAGCGGTGATGTAAGAGCAGATGTCAGCGTAATTGACAGAATAGCCGACAACGCTTCAAGAGCTAATCTGCCTTGGGCTAATCATCTTTACGGCACAGGTGACTGGGGAGGATCTCCAACAGAGGAAAGCGTTGAAGCCGTAAACGAAAGCGTAAAGGCTAACGGTATTGAGGATTTCGACGTTATTTCAGCATCAAGTGATGAAATTTTTAAGGAGCTTGACAAGCTTTCAAAGGAAGAAAAAAATCAGCTTCCCATTTGGAATAATGAGCTTCTTATGACAAGTCACGGTACCGGCTGTTACACCTCGAGAGCTATGAGCAAAAGGCTTGATTTTCAGGCAGAGCAGGTTGCTGATTTAGCTGAGCCGTTTTGCTGTCTTGCCCACTACAACGGCCTTTATGAATACCCGAAAGAGAATCTTAGAAATGCTTGGAAAAACACCATTAAGCATCAATTTCACGATGACATAACAGGAACCTCAACTATGGAGGTTTATAACGAAAGCTGGAACGATTACTACAATTCAATATCACAGTTCAGGTCTGAATTTTCCGGTGCCGCAACTGCGCTTGCTAAAGGACTTGACACCTCTTGGATTGACAAAAATGACGTTGCTGTTATTGTATTTAACCCCACTCAGTATGAAAGAACAGAAAGCGTAAAGGCAAAGATTATGCTTAAAAGAAATGCCTTTTACGTTAAGGTTACGGATGCAGACGGTAAAGAGCTTCCAAGTCAGGTTACTGCTAAAAAGCAAAAGGAGCTTGACATAGTATTTCAGGCAGAAATGAAGCCTTATGAATGTAAGGTTTACGCTGTCAGTGTTGCCGATTCGCCTTACTCTGCCGATACAGGTATGAGGCTTACTAACCACTCTCTTGAGAATTTCAAATTCAAGGTTGTGTTTAACAGAAACGGTGATATTGCTAAACTTTACGACAAAGAGCTTGACAGAGATATCATTTCCTCCCCTATTAAAATGGCTTTGCTTCACGACACGGGAGAGCTTTCCTATCCCTCTTGGGAAATGAGAAAGGAGGATATTGATAAGGAGCCCTACTGCTATGCAAACACTCCGAAATTTGAAATATACGAAAACGGTGCCGCAAGAATATCAATTAGAATTACAAGAGAGGCTGAATATTCAACAATAACTCAGGTTGTTTCTCTCACTCCTACGTCTGAATATGTTGAGGTCTATAATATGGTGGACTGGAGAACAAGGAGAACAATGCTCAAGGCAACCTTCCCTCTTGCTTCTTCAAATGAATATGCAACCTACGACTTAGGTCTGGGCGTTATAAAAAGAGGCAACAACACGGATAATCTATATGAGGTTCCGGCACAGCACTGGGCTGATATTACCGACAGAAACGGAGATTTCGGTGTTTCAATCCTTTCAGACAGTAAACACGGCTGGGATAAGCCTTCTGACGATACTCTAAGGCTTACCTGTATTCACACTCCCGCAGGTGCGTTTACTAAGGACGCAAGGCAGGATTTACAGGACCTTGGAAGAAATATGTTCAGTTTTGCTGTTTACTCACATAAAGACGGCTTTGAAAACGGCACTCAAAAGCAAAACATACTGTTTACAAATCCGTTAAGAACAGTTGAAGCTAATGCAGGAAACAATGGTGACCTTGGCAGCAGTATGTCCCTTTTCACCATAAGCGATGAAGATGTCATTGTCAGAGCAGTTAAAATGAGTGAGGACAGCGACTGTCTGATTATCAGAGTGAATGAAGGCTCGGGAAAAGAGCACAGGAATGTTATGCTGACGCTTACTGACTTTGAAATTGACAAGGCACAGCTTGTTAATTCATCGGAAGAAATTATAAGTAGCATAAAGGCTGACAAAAATTCAATCAAATTCAATATCAAGCCCTTTGAGTTAAAGACCTTTAAAATTCAAATTAAATATGCAGAAAAGACCGAAGATGATTTTTACAATCCTATTGCCCTGCCCTTTAATGCAAAAGGCTTTACTGCCGACAGCAATATGAGGCACGTAATTCTTCAGGGCAGCGGTTTTTCTCTTCCTATCGAGCTGCTTCCTAAAAAGCATATATCCGGCGGTATCCCCTTTGAGTTTCCTCAAAAAGCAGATGATTTAAATGATGTGCTTGTTTGCAGAGGACAGAGAATAGAGCTTGACGATGAGGCTAAGGTTGTTTACATATTAGCGGCAACGGTAAATGAGAAAAAAACTACAGAAACATTTATCACAGGCACAAAGAAAAACAAGATTAATATTTTTCCCATGGCATTTCCTGTTTGCAAATGGGATATGTACGGTATGAATCAAAAGGCTGACGTAAACCATAAGGTAAATTACGGCTTTGAATTTACACATACACATCATCCCGAAGGAAATACAACAAGAAAAGCATTATTTAATGTTTATAAAATCTGTCTGGGTAAAGCACACGAAATTGTACTTCCCGAGGATAACAAGCTGATTATTCTTGCAATGACATCTGCAAAGGACGACATAGACACGGCAATAAGAAATCCTTTCATTGATTTAGCGTCGACAAATTATGAATTCGGAGAAATTCCGCCTATTGACAGAATTATTGAAAAAGGCGAAGCTGTTACAATCAGAGCAGGTAAAATTCAAGACCAGATGAAATCCGGAAAAGGAAAAGGCTTTAAACGGGATAACATTATAACAAATATTATTCGCTCATATACAAAAAGTGAATGGTAATTGACAAAATATACATCGGCTCCGTATACAGAAAATGTATACGGAGCTGCTTTTATATGTAAAGTAAGAATACTTTTCAGATTTAAGAATGTTAAAATCGCTGTGGAAAACTATGTTGAAATTGTTGAAAACTCTGTTTTTGTGATTTTAATATTGTTGAAAACTCTGTGGAAATTGTTAAAAATGTAAAGTCTTTAACTTGCATTTAACAATTTTTTCCTAAAACAAGCCTTTTGTCTAATTATTTATACAATTTGATAAAACTATAAAAAAGTGTATAAAAAAACATTCCCCGAAAACCGAGGAATGTTTTTTATTTTAAATTAATTTTTATTTTTTGAAGAAATTAACGATATCTGAAAAAGCATCATCATCATTGTCTGTGAAGCTTGAAGGAGCTACTGATGAAGCAGTTGGAGCAACGATTGGCTGCGGAGGAGCAATCTCGTTATTAGCAGTAACTGACTTAATAGGAGCACCGGGACCGTTATCACCAAAGCGAGTAGCGATAACTGTAATAATCATTTCATCCTCAAGCTCTTCATCAAAATTAGCACCCCAAATGATTTCGCAATCAGGATGTACAGCTGCACTTACGATTGAAGATGCAGCATCAATTTCCTCAAGGCCGATA
>JBJFHZ010000094.1:0-7472 GCA_051894075.1 Eubacterium sp. | reverse complement strand
AAACCCCGCGTTAGCGGAAACATAATATATCTGCTTTGCAGATGTACTATACAAATACTAATTTTACAAAAAAGTAATCCCCGATTTCTCAATGAAATCGGGGATTTTTTGCGTTTAATTTACTTTTCAAAATGCATATAGCCGTCGCTGTCAAAGTACAGATTTAAGCTTGCGGTTTTAACTGTACCGTCGTTAAATTCAACGGTGAAGGTGATTGTATCCTTTATCTGTGATAAATCGAAATCTAGATTTTCACTTATTGCTGATACTAATTCATCTGATATTTCCCAAATCAGCCAATAGCCCTTGCATACCTTGTGTTTGCCAAGTCCCATTTCATCATATCTTGAATTGTATGAATACCTTAATTCATCACCTGTTAAGATAAATTCGTGATCTTGTGGAATAAGTTCAGGATATTTTGCATAAACCTCCTCAAACTCTTCGTCGGACACTACATAATCTTCGTCACACATATATGAATATTCCTCAGGAAAATGTTCTGTTTTCTCTGATGCATATTCAAAATGAAGGCGACCGTATTTACTTTCGTTATTAACCTTAAAGGTTTTAACCTCGGAATAGTCATCAAGGTCTAAAGCAATGGAACCGCCTTCGATTGTTTTTAACATTCCTACAAATTTTCCTGTATCGTCATATAATCCGTTACTGCCGTGTCCTCCGGAGGAGCCGTAGCCTTTTTTGTTTAACTCATCTCTATAGTTAATTAATTCAGTATCATCACGATTATACCGTTCCATTGTGCTTTTATGCAATTCCTCATCATCTTCGGGAATAACATATATTCCATAGAATACATCTTGTTCATCAAGCTTATCAACGGATGCAAAGCTTCCGTCAGACGCATATGCAACAAGTATGCCTAATTCGTTATTTGAATTGCTTTTGCTTACTGCATAATTTACCCCGAAGCCACCGCCGATTAAAAGCGCAAGTGCCATAAACGCAGACGCCGTTCTTTTAAATACTGAGTTAAAGCTCAGCCTATGCTTTGTATTCATATCCATTATCCTTTCAACTGCTTCGTTGGAAGGCTGAACGCCTGAAAAGGCATTTTTGTATTCGCTTTTATTCATATATCAATTCATCTCCCAACATTTCTTTTAAATGGTTTCTCCCATGGTTTAGTCTTGTTTTAACAGCGGACTCGTTTATTTTAAGCATTTTTGCAATTTCCTTAACAGGTAAATCCTCATAGTAAAACAGGTGTATAACCGTGCGTTCCTTTTTAGGCAGTGACATAACCGACTTGAAAATATCGTAATCATTTACGGTGTCAAAGGTGTATAAATCCTTTGCCTCATCAAGCAATACCGTGTTTTTACGAAAGGGCGATTTTATGTAATTTTTGCTTTCGTTCACGCAGACAACAGTCAGCCATTTATCAATATGCTCTTCATTATTAAAGGGCTTATTGTGCTTTAACAGCTTTAGAAAAACATCCTGCATAATGTCCTCTGCATCGCTGTGATTTTTCGTAAAGGACAGCGCCAGCATATAAAGCCTTTGACTGTTGCGCTTTACGGCAGAAATATAATCGTCGTTTGTCATTGTCTCACCGCCTAACTGAAAGGTCCTTTCAATTATATAACAATTTAGAGATTAAAAAGGTTACAAAATTTTGCAAAACAAAAGCCCCAACATTTCTGTTAGGGCAAAACTTATTATATTATAATCCTTCAATTATTGCTTCGGTGACACGCTTTGCAGCTTGTCCGTCATCAAGGTAATTGAATTTTGCGTTGAATTTTTCGTACTTTTCGTCAAAGCTATGGTCATTCGGCGCATTTTTTATTGCCTTAATAAGCTGGTCCTCAGTCTTTACAATAGGTCCGGGCAGCTCGTCAAGGTCAATATAAAAGCCTCTGATTTCGGAGCCGTATGCCTCCAAATCGTACATATAGAATATTTCGGGCCTTTTGAGATTTCCGTAGTCAAAGAAAACAGAGGAGTAGTCTGTTACCAGCAAATCAGAAATAACATAAAGGTGATTTATGTCATTTACCTTTGAAACGTCGTAAACAAAGCCCTTGTACCTGTCAAAATCAAAGGAGTTCGCCACAAGATAATGGGCTCTGAAAAGAATAATATATTCATCGCTGAGAGCCTCTTTGAGCCTGTCAAAATCAACCTCGGTTTTATAGGTGTAGCCAACACCTGCCTGGTGCTGATTATCTCTCCAGGTGGGAGCATAGAGGATAAATTTTTTATCCTTTGGAAGATTTAGTTCGTTTATTATATTTTCAACATCCTGCTCGGTATAGTTTGTGAGGAAATCGTTTCTCGGATAGCCAAGCTCAAGGACTGTATCTGTTTTTCCGACCTCCTCAAGATTCCAAGCACTGATGAATTTCTCAGCCGCAAAATGTGACGGAGCGAGAATATATTTGAATTTTTCGGCGTCAACCTTGTATTTCTCTCTGATTTCCGATTTTGAATTCATTGCATTATCGGAGATGTTGATATCATATCCAAGACGCTTAAGCGGTGTGCCGTGCCAAAGCTGGATATAAATCTGGTCGTCCTTTGGATATATATGGTCTGACATACGGTAGTTATAAACCCAGTACTTTGCGGTGGCACAGGCTTTTTCATAATCCTTTGTATTGACTGTTACGATACAGGTGTTCGGATTGTCAAGTATAAAGGTAAATGCCTTGGGATTACGAAATGCCCAAATAAATGTATAATCCTCAAAGCGTTCGTCCGAAAGCATATATTCGTATATTGCCTTTGGACTGTCGCCGTAGCTTCTGCCGTCAAAGGTGGAGAAAAGAATAACCTTTTCGTCGGTTTTAGTTTTTTCTTTTATTTCATCGTAGGTTTTCTTTCTGCTTTCAAGAAGAATCTTCCTTGACTCCATACGGAAGGAATCCTGCTTCTTTGCAATTTTTATTGCAAATTTTTTCAGCGCCTCAAAAGCTTCCTTGCGGTAATTTCTTTTTTTCGGAGCATAAAGCGTTTCTATATTACTTTTATCAAGCCACACAGTAATCCCTCCTCAAGATTTATATTATTACCATTATAATTACCTAATCTATTATAATTCATAAAATCATTTACGTCAACAAAGTATTATTTTATTTACTGCATTTTTACTTTTCGCTTTTTACTTTGACATATTTAATAAACATTTTAACAATAATGTTTCACGGCAGTTTGTAACCTTTTATTTTCTTTTTGCGTGGTGAAATTTGGCGAAAATTCTGTGAAACAGACAATTGTCTATAATCCTATATATACGTAGTATTGTGGAATGGAAAAATAAAAAATACAATATATTGTGCTTTTTTGCAAAAATGCTATTGACATATACAAGATAATTTGATATGATTAACTCAGTCACCGAAAACGGTGTTACCGTTTTGTAATAAATATATTGATAAAAAGATAATTAGGGGTAAAGAGGGAAAAGAAATGAAAATTATTAAGAGAAACGGCGCAGAGGCAGATTTTGACTTAAATAAAATTGTAAAGGCCGTATCAAAGGCAAATGCCGCATGTAAAAAAGATGAGCTGACACAAAGTCAGATTAACGAAATTGCGGAATATGTTGAATTTAAGCTTTCAAAGGCAGGAAGAGCTTATTCCGTTGAGGAAATTCAGGATATCGTTGAAAATCAGATTATGGCGCAGGGTGCCTTTGAGGTTGCAAGAAGATATGTAAAATATCGTTACAACCGTTCTCTTATCAGAAAGGCTAACACGACAGATAATCAGATTCTTTCTCTTATTGAGTGCAATAATGAAGAGGTTAAGCAGGAAAATTCAAATAAGAATCCTACCGTAAATTCAGTTCAGCGTGACTATATGGCAGGTGAGGTTTCAAAGGATATTACAAAGAGAATTCTTCTCCCACAGGATATTGTTGAGGCTCACGAGCAGGGACTTATCCATTTCCACGACGCTGATTACTTTGCACAGCATATGCATAACTGCGACCTTGTAAATCTTGAGGATATGCTCCAAAACGGCACGGTTATTTCTGAGACTATGATTGAAAAGCCACATAGCTTTTCAACAGCCTGCAATATTGCCACTCAAATTATCGCACAGGTTGCATCAAGCCAGTACGGCGGTCAGTCAATTTCTCTTGCGCATCTTGCACCGTTTGTGCAGATTAGCAGAGAGAAGATTAACAGAGAGCTTACAAAAGAGGCTGAAGAATTCGGTCTTAATATGAGCGAAGCTCAAATTAATGAGCTTACCGAAAAGCGTTTGAGAGACGAGGTTTCAAGAGGCGTTCAGACTATTCAGTATCAGGTTGTTACACTTTTAACCACTAACGGACAGGCGCCCTTCGTTACGGTATTTATGTATCTTAACGAGGCTAAAAACGAGCAGGAGAAAAAGGACCTCGCTCTCATCATTGAGGAAACCCTCAAGCAGAGAATTCAGGGTGTTAAAAATGAAAGCGGTGTTTGGATTACACCTGCATTTCCAAAGCTTATTTATGTTCTTGAAGAGGACAATATCAAGGAGGACGCACCCTTCTATTATCTTACCGAGCTTGCTGCAAAATGTACCGCAAAGAGAATGGTACCCGACTATATCAGCGAGAAGGTAATGATGGAGCTTAAGGGCGACGTTTACACCTGTATGGGTTGCCGTTCCTTCCTTACACCTGACAGATTTACCGAAAACGGTGTAGGTAATGTTGCAAATGCAAAAAATTACGAGGAGGGCAAGCACAAGTATTACGGCAGATTTAATCAGGGCGTTGTTACCCTTAACCTTGTTGATATTGCTTGCTCCTCAGGCGGAGATATGACAAAGTTTTGGAAAATATTTGACGACCGTCTTGACCTTTGCCACAGAGCGTTGCAGTGTCGTCACAACAGACTTAAAGGCACTCTCAGTGACGCCGCTCCTATCCTTTGGCAGCACGGTGCTCTTGCAAGACTTAAGAAGGGCGAAACTATTGACAAGCTCCTTTATAACGGTTATTCAACAATTTCTCTTGGCTATGCAGGTCTTTATGAGTGCACAAAGTATATGACAGGCAAGTCTCATACAGATAAAGACGGTAAGCCCTTTGCACTTAAGGTAATGCAGTATATGAACGACGCCTGCGCTAAGTGGAAGGCAGAGGAGAATATTGACTACAGTATTTACGGAACTCCTCTTGAGTCAACCACATATAAATTTGCTAAATGCCTGCAGAAGCGCTTTGGTATTATCCCCGGCGTAACTGACAGAAATTATATTACAAACTCTTATCACGTTCACGTTGCAGAGGAGATTGACGCATTTACAAAGCTTAAGTTTGAGTCGGAATTTCAGGCTCTTTCTCCCGGCGGTGCTATTTCCTATGTTGAGGTTCCTAATATGCAAAATAATATTCCTGCCGTGCTTCAGGTTATGAAGTATATCTATGAGAATATTATGTATGCAGAGCTTAACACAAAGAGCGACTACTGCCAGTGCTGTGGATATGACGGTGAAATTAAAATCGTTGAAAACGAGGACGGAAAGCTTGTTTGGAAATGTCCTAATTGCGGTAACGAGGACCAAGACAAGATGAATGTTGCAAGAAGAACCTGCGGTTATATCGGTACACAGTTCTGGAATCAGGGCAGAACTCAGGAAATTAAGGAAAGAGTTCTTCACTTATAATAACTAAAAATAGGCTGTCTTAATTTGACAGCCTATTTCCTATATAATGAGAGAGGTTTAGTATGAATTACGGTGAAATTAAGTATAACGATATTGCAAACGGTGAAGGCGTCAGAACATCTCTTTTTGTTTCGGGTTGTCGTCACCACTGCAAAAACTGCTTTAATGAGATGACTTGGGATTTCGGTTACGGTCAGCCCTTTACAGAGGAAACGATGACTGAAATTATTGAGTCCTGTAACCACGACTGGATAAACGGCTTGTCGCTTTTGGGAGGAGAGCCCTTTGAGCCCGAAAATCAAAAGGTGCTCCTACCGTTTTTGATAATGTTCAGAGAGCGTTTTCCAGAAAAAACCGTTTGGTGCTATACGGGATTTACTCTTGAGGAAATTATGGGAAGGAAAAATTCAAGAGCCTTTACTCCTATCAGTATGGAAATGCTGGAGAATATAGACGTTCTTGTTGATGGTCCCTATGTGGAGGCGAAAAAGGATATTTCCCTTATTTTCAGAGGCTCGTCAAATCAGAGAATTATTGACGTAAAAAAATCTTTTGAAAGTAAGAAGGTTGAGCTTTATATAGATGACAAAGGGAAATTATAAAATTACAATCACCGCATGCTTTATAGGATATATTGTTCAGGCGATAATTAATAATTTTGTGCCGCTGCTTTTTATTACCTTTCAGAAAAGCTATGATATTCCCTTGTCGCAGATAACGCTTTTAGTAACCGCAAACTTTCTTTTTCAGCTTTTTGTAGATTTAATATCGGCGAAATTTATTGATAAAATAGGCTACAGGACGTCGATGATAATTGCCCACATCTGCTGTGCAGCAGGGTTAATTTCCTTGACAATCCTGCCGGAAATTTTTTCAAATTCGTTTGTGGGACTTTTAATTTCCGTTATGATTTATGCCTTGGGCGGTGGAATATTAGAGGTGCTTGTCAGCCCCATAGTTGAGTCCTGTCCCACGGATAACAAGGAAAAGGCTATGAGCCTGCTTCATTCCTTTTACTGTTGGGGACATGTGGGAGTAGTGCTGATTTCTACAGCGTTCTTTACTCTATTCGGAATTGAAAACTGGAAAATTCTCGGAATTATCTGGGCTATTGTTCCCATTGCAAATGCCTTTGTTTTCGCCAAAGCGCCTATTGCTCCGCTGATTGATGAGGGCGAAAAGGGTATGAAAATCAAGGAACTTGCATCAAACAAATTGTTTATCGTGCTTTTTGTGATGATGCTTTGTGCAGGAGCCTCGGAGCAGGCTGTCAGTCAATGGGCGTCAACCTTTGCAGAGCAGGGGCTTGGAGTATCAAAAACCGTGGGAGATCTGGCAGGACCGCTATCCTTTGCGGCGCTTATGGGACTTTCACGAGTGTTTTACGGCAGATACGGAGAGAAAATTAAGCTGGATAAATTTATGAATTTAAGCTGTGTTCTCTGCATAATTTCCTATTTGTTGATTTCTCTTGCACAAAATCCTGTTATCAATCTTATCGGATGCGGACTTTGCGGTTTGTCGGTGGGAATTATGTGGCCGGGAAGCTTCAGTAAGGCGGCGGCACTGCTGAAAAACGGAGGAACTGCAATGTTTGCACTTTTGGCTCTTGCAGGAGATTTGGGCTGTGCCTCGGGACCGACCCTTGCAGGTATGATTTCAGATTCCTGTGGAGGTAATCTTAAAATCGGAATATTGTGTGCAATTGTATTTCCCGTTGTTTTACTTGTTGGTATTTTCCTGTGTAAAAAAATAAGCAGGAAAATATAACTAAGAAAACAAATTAGAGTTTGTCGAACTGAATTGAGCCTCCCCTGTGTAAGGGGAGGTGGGTT
>JBJFHZ010000093.1:0-1568 GCA_051894075.1 Eubacterium sp. | reverse complement strand
TTTCGGAAAGAATGCAGTCGATTTTTTATTAGTGCTGTTTTTTTACAGCCCCTTTATATTCTATATATATTATATACATTTATAATATACCACATTATGTTGTTTGCCCAGGTACATCACGCTTGGTTTTTCAGGCAAATATTCTCTTGCGGTTGAAACAAAATCATCTACATCCTTATAATAAATTTCAAAATCAAGAAAAGAAATTTTTTCATTATCCTTTGAAATTACTTTTGCATTTTCATCAAAGCCAAAGGTTTCAGTATTATAATATGCAACAGATACCCCCACCGTTAAGGTAATTAAAGCACAAAGAAAAATTGCCGTCAATTTCTTTTTCATTATATAATTAATGCTCCTTTATTTTTCAACATAGTCTTCTTTTATAAGCTCAGCCAAGGCAGTTGCAAAAAGCCTTGCTGAATAGCATGCCTCGTCAAGTGTGTTTGCGTCCGTACCGATTTCAAGCAAAAATGAATTTCTCGTTTCATCCATATTATATTTTCTTTGCGAAAACAAAACAGGTCGCATAAGCCCCGGATACATTTCATTAACCTTTTGCTGAACTGCCAAATCGAAACGGAGATTATATTCCCAGTCAGGATAATTTTCTATACTGCCGTATTGTGCTCCTGCAATTATCATCATTCTTGCTGCCTTTTTATTATTGATGACGGCAGTAGGCTTAACCTTTGTTTTATCTTTATATGTAATATCGTCTCGGTGAACATCAATGGTTATTTCTATTGTGGGATATTTTTCAAGATATTTTTCAACTGCTTTTCTTGAGGAATCATATGCGGTATTATAATTTGTATCGTGAATTGTTCGGTCATGGATTACGGAAATCCCCATAGCCTCAAGATATTCGCATAAATCGTCTCCCACCCTCACCATATTTTTTGCTTTACTATCAGAGCGAGGGTCGAGAGACTTTGTATAATAACCCACATCAAGAAGAGTATAGCTTTCTGTTGTATGACTGTGATAAACAAGAACCGTTGGTTTTGATACATCTTTAATACTGAGCTCTGCCTTCTGATTAAGGAGAGATTCAATATTGAGCTTATAAAACGAGTCCGGTATTTTACTCTGGACCTCGACTCCGTTGAAAGATACCAGCGTTCCCCCACCGAAGTAATCCTCTTCACTCGTTTTGCCCGTTTGCTTTTCGCTTTTAATAGTTTTTTCAGCTTCAGCCATCAGCTTTGCTATGTCATCGGGAGTTTCGGTAATACCTGAATATACATCGCTGTCCTTATCTATATCCTTATCCGAAGATGCCGACGTTGTGTTCTCCTTTGATGCGGTGTTAGTAGTATTATCCGATTTTGCTGTTTTATCAGAATTATCAGAGGAATTTTCTTTATTTTCTTTTACAAATTCTGCAGGTGCAAAAGCAGCCGCCGCATTTTCATTAAAGCCAAGAAGCCTTGGCGCTATGGCAGGGGAAAAATGCATCACTGCTCCCGTGCACACAAGCACCGCAATTATATTAAATATGAAAAAGCATATGCTTCTTTTTTTCTTTACATCAATGTTGTTTTTATTATTTATATCATCTTTAA
>JBJFHZ010000092.1:0-7580 GCA_051894075.1 Eubacterium sp. | reverse complement strand
TATTCCTGTAAGAAATATCAATTATCTTGAAAATTTCTGCATTGACAACTCACCTATCTGTGCCGTTACATGTATTCCGTCAACTGATATGAGAGAAATTACGGACTTGCTTGTTAAGGTTGGAATAAAGAGCTTTTGGAATTTTTCAACCTATGACATTGCAATGGAGCATCCGGACGTTCTTGTTGAAAACGTACATCTTACAGACAGCCTGCTGACCTTAGGCTATCTAACAAACACTTCATTTCATGAATCGGAGGACTGACCTTTGCAGCTAATCAGTACAAAAGATATTGTGGATGTAATCAGATACGGCGACCATTCTGCCGTTTTGGTTGAAAAGCTTCCGCTGACAAATACTAATCAGTACAAGGTTCAGTATTCGGTTGTCAATTTTGAAACAAAGAGCATTGATGTGCTGACAAAAAGTGCATATCTTTTAAAAAAATTCGGCTCCGGTTTTCACAGGATAAGTCAGATTATTCCGAATTTCGTTCAATGTGACGCCGCTGTTTTGTATGACAGAAGAGTGCTTGCAATTTATCCTAACGGCGAAGCGGGAATATTTGACCGTGAGGGTGAGCTTGAATGGAGCGGTAAGTTTGAATATCACGGCAAGACGGTAAAATGCCTTGCGTTAGAGGGCAAGTATTTTTGGAGCGTATGCCCTGAGGAAAACTGCGTTGTCAGATATTCAAGTCAAAACATGAATGTTGATTTGAGAATAGGCGGAGTTGATGCTCAAACCTTTGTCAATCCTACCCACGTATGCTTTGACGGCGGCGATATTTACATTTGCTGTGACAACAACAAGGTTAGAAAAATTGACGGCTCAAACTATACCGTTTCCGATTATCTGAACTTTACGGACAGCATTAAGAAATATTATCGCTTCGACAGATATGCAGTTGCTGTTATGTCAAGCGGTACATATGTTTTAGAGGATAATCAATAAAACAATACGTAAAAAGCGTTGGAATCTTTTAAAGACTCCAACGCTTTTGATTTTGTGAATGTTATTTCCATAAAGACTTGTAGATTTTTACAACGTCCTCTTTTTTTATTGGCTTAATTGTATTTGCAGGAGATCCCGATGCAATGGCATCCTCTGCCATTTTATCAATAACGGCGAAGAATTCCTTTTTGTCAATTCCGTACTGCTCAAGTGTTGGAATTTCGCAAAGCTGACAAAGTGACTGACACTTTTTAATAAATTTCATTGCCGCATCTTTATCGTGGTCGGAATGGGACGCAACACCGATTGCTCTTGCCATATCTGCAAAGCGGTCATATGCTCCGTCGTAAACATAGCTGAAGCACTCGCCTAAAAGCATTGCATTACTTATACCGTGAGGTACGTGGAACATTGCCCCGATAGGTCTGCTCATACCGTGAATAATAGTTACGGACGCATTGTTAAATGCGATACCTGCCTCTAAAGCCGCAAGTGACATCTGCGCTCTTGCGTTTACGTTGTGACCTTCGTTATAGCAAAGAGGAAGATACTGAAAAATCTTTTTAACTGCCGAAAGTGCAAGCTCGTCTGTAAGCGGCTGAGCCTTGCGTGAGGTATAAGCCTCTGCGGCATGGCAAAGGGCATCAAGTCCGGTTGCGGCGGTTACCGACTTAGGAGCAGTCATAGTAAATGCAGGGTCATCAATGGCAATATCGGGCATGAGCACTGCACCCTTTAAAAGCATTTTAATATCCTTTTCGGTGTTTGTTATGATTGTAAACTGAGTTGCCTCCGAGCCTGTGCCTGATGTGGTGGGAACTGCCACCATAGGCGGTGTAGGTACAGTAATTACTCTGCCGAGGAAATCGTCAATGTTTTCTCCGCTTGAAGCAACAGCACCGATTGCCTTCATTGAATCTATAGGCGAGCCTCCGCCGACAGCAATAAGGAAATCGCATTTTTCACTTTTATAAGCCTCTACGCCTGCCTCTATCATTTTATCGGTAGGCTCCCCTGTTATACCGTCAAATACGGCATAAGCGGTTTCGTTTTTATCAAGAATATCGGTTACAAGCTTTACATTTCCAAGCTTAACCATCATAGGGTCAGTTACGATAAGCGCCTTTTTACCGAGTGTTTTTAAAGCAGATGAGGCGTCCGGCAATGCGTTTTCACCGTAGAACACCTGCTTTGGCATTATAAAATGATTTCCCATATCCATACCTCTTGTATCAAAATATCTATTATATTTTAGTAAAAGAAATTCAAATGTCAAGGGGTATAGAAAAGAAATTGTTATTTTTTTGTCAATTAATAAAAATTATTTATCTTCGTATTCCTGACGAATAAAATTTTTGAGATATGACACATCTTCAGCAAGTTGTAAAAACGACATTGAAAAGCCTACAACGGCAAAAGAAGCTACAGTTAAACCGATATATGCACCTAATCCTAAAAGGAAACTATCACTTTCATCACCGATTAGAAAGGCAATAATAATACTGGCAACAAGCAATACAATCAATAAAATAATAGTGAGTATTTTCATACCCGAAGCCCAACCGTTAGTTATGTTTACATGGCTTTCTTTTTTCGTATCATTAGAACTTACAGAATTTTCAACTGTATTAACATTAGTATCTTTTTTATGGCTATTATTGTATTTTTCTTTAAATTCTTTATCAGCACATTCTTTGCATTGTATTTTATTATTAGTCTCCCAGACATCAAATGTTGATAATTTCTTACCGCATGTTTCACATTGTTTCATAATTATTCTCCTTCGTATTCTGTTTTGTATTCGTTTTTTAAATACATATTTATACTATCATATGTGATACAATAAGTCAAGAGGTGGTTTTATGGACAATTTCAAACCGAAAAAATTGGAAAAGGATGTTATATCAATAAGGATTACAACAGATTTGCTTGAACAAGTTGATAAAATTGCCTGTAAAAACGATATAAGTAGAAACGAATTAATTGTTCAATGTATTGAATACGCAATTAACAATATGGATAAATAAAAAATCCCTATTCTCAACTAAGAGAACAGGGATTTTTATTATGTGTAAATGAAATTTAAAGGAGGCCGTCCCAAGTATCTACTTCCTTAGCCTTCTTTTCTTCCTCGTCAAACCAGTGCTGTGTAACTGACTTACTTTCTGTGAAGAAGCGATATGCGTCTTTACCAAGGCAATGAAGGTCACCGAAGAAGCTCTGCTTATGACCGCTGAAAGGAATAAAGCCAACCGGTACCGGAATACCTACGTTAATACCAACCTGACCGCCGTCTGTATGACGTGCAAACTCTCTTGCATAATATCCGCTCTGGGTATAAATTACAGAGCCGTTTGCATAAGGGCTGGAGTTCATAATCTTAAGTCCCTCGTCAAAGTCCTTACATCTCTTAATGCAAAGCACAGGACCGAAAACCTCATCTCTGCCGATAGTCATATCCTCTGTTACATTATCAAAGATAGTAGGACCTACGAAATAGCCGTTTTCATAGCCTTCGGGTACCTGGGGATTACGTCCGTCAAGAACAAGTGTTGCCCCCTCGTCGATACCCTTTTGAATATCAGCAAGCACCTCTTTATAATGCTTTTCATATGTAATAGGGCCAAGACGTGTATTCTTATCCCAAGCGGGACCGCAGTTTACATTTTTAGCCTGTGCCTTAAGCTCTGCAACAAACTTATCTGCGATAGACTCCTGTACTACACAGCAGGAAAGTGCCATACATCTCTGACCTGCACAGCCGTATGCCGAATTAATTACGCCTGCAACAGTTCTTTCAAGAGCACAGTCCTCAAGGACAAGTGCGTGGTTTTTAGCCTGACAAAGTGCCTGACATCTCTTTCCGTTAGCGGCGGCTTTCTCATAAATTTTAAGACCTACGGGAGTTGAGCCTACAAAGGTGATACCCTTAACATCGGGATGCTCAAGGATAGTATTTATCTCATTTCTTGAACAGGTAACAATATTGATTACGCCGTCGGGAATACCTGCCTCCTTATAAAGCTCGGCAATTCTCATAGCAGTTCTCGGAGTGAGAGATGCGGCTTTAAGAACAAGGGTATTACCGCAGGCAACGCATACAGGAGCCATCCAACCGAAAGGAATCATTGCAGGGAAATTGACAGGAACGATACCTGCGAATACGCCCATTGGCTCACGATACTTAACTGTATCAAAGCCGGTTGAAGCGTCCATAAGGCTTTCGCCCATCATAAGTGACGGAGCCTGAATAGCAAGCTCTGTTCCCTCCTGAGCCTTTCCTACGTCGCCCTGAGCCTCGCCCCAGGTCTTACCGTTTTCCTCGCAGACAAGCATAGTCAGCTCGTCCATATGAGCAAGAAGGAGCTCTCTTACCTTATAAAGAATCTGTGTTCTTTTTCTTGCAGGAGTTGCACGCCAGGAAGGATAAGCAGCCTTTGCCGCCTCTATTGCCTCGAGCACCTCGTCATTTGTACAACAGGGCGCCTGTCCTGTTACTTCTCCTGTTGACGGATTATGCAGGTCATACCAAACATCTGTTTTAGATTCCCTAAATTCTCCGTTTACAAAATATTTGAGTTTTTCCATAAAATTTTACCCCTTTTATGAATATTATTATCGTTATTACTATACCACACATATAATAAAAAAACAATACGCAATTAACAATAATCACCCTCTTTTCATAGAATGACACTAACGAGGTGATTCATATGCTTCTTTCTCAAATGAAGGAAAATCAGACTGCTACTATCACCGCTTTAGACGAAAGCTTCGCCCTTTCAAGAAGGCTTCATGATATGGGATTTACAGCAGGTCAAAAGATAAACTGCTGTGAAATCGGGCTTTGCGGCTCACCTATTGCTTATACAATAAGAGGAACAAAAATCGCCCTCAGAAAAAAAGATGCGGATAAGATTGGAGTGGTTTTGTGAAAAGAGAAAAAACCGTGGTACTTATGGGAAATCCTAATGTCGGAAAAAGCACCGTATTCAACGAAATAACAGGCTCTCATCAGCACACCGGCAACTGGACGGGAAAAACGGTAGATACCGCCACAGGCAAATATTATTACAAGTACAATAACTACAGGCTTGTAGATTTGCCGGGTACATACAGTCTTATAACTATGAGTGAGGAAGAAAGAATCGCTAAGGATTATCTATTGAAGGAAAAATACGACTGCGTGGTTATGGTCGTGGATTCAACGGCACTTTTAAGAAACCTAAATCTTGTTTATCAAGTGTTGGAAATAACAAACAAGGTTGTGCTTCTCCTTAATCTCAACGATGAGGCTAAAAAGAAAAATATTATGATTGACCAAACGGTATTGTCAAATCTTTTGGGAATTCCTGTTGTTAAGGCAACTGCAAGAAGCGGTAAGGGAATTAACGAGCTGCTTGAAGAGGTACATCTGATTTGCACAAATTCGGAGGATTATTACACAAGAAAAAATTTTGACCTGAACGATATTGACACGGAATTTTTACTTGAAAAGGCAGAATTTGTTGTTGAAAAGGCAGAAACCTCTCTGCCATCAAAAAAGGAGCAGTTTGAAAAAAGGCTTGATAAAATACTGCTTGGAAAATACACGTCAATCCCCATTATGCTCCTGCTTTTCGGCTTGGTTTTGTGGATTACTGTTGCAGGCTCAAATTATCCCTCTGAATTTTTAAGAGGAGTTTTTGATAGCTTTGAGGTATGGCTTGCTGAGGCTATGAAAAACATAGGCATTTCGCAAACAGTAATCAGCTTGGTAGTAAACGGTATTTTAAGGGTTTTACTGTGGGTTGTTGCGGTAATGCTTCCGCCAATGGCAATATTTTTTCCCCTTTTTGCAATTTTGGAGGATATCGGAATTTTACCCAGATTTGCCTTTAATCTTGATCGACCCTTTGAAAAATGCGGTGCCTGCGGTAAACAGGCACTCACTACCTGTATGGGCTTTGGCTGTAACGCTGTGGGTGTTACGGGATGCAGAATTATTGACTCTCCGAGAGAAAGATTAGTTGCCGTTATTACAAATTCTCTTACACCCTGCAACGGCAGATTTCCTTTGCTTATTGCAGTTATCACAATGTTCTTCTGTCAAAGCAGCTTAGGTGCCGCAGGCATACTTTTGTGCTTTATAGTTTTATCTGTGCTGATGACCTTTGCCTGCTCAAAGGTGCTGACATCAACTGTACTTAAAGGCGTCAACAGCTCAATGATGATTGAGCTTCCGTCATTTAGAAAGCCCAGATTTCTTCAGCTTATAGGAGATACAATCAGAGAAAAAATACTGTTTGTGCTTATGCGTGCTGTTGTGGTGGCGGCGCCTGCCGGTTTGATTATATGGATGCTTGCTAATATAAAGGTCAGCGACACCACATTGCTTTGCAAAATTGCAGAGGTTTTAAATCCTTTAGGACACCTAATAGGACTTGACGGAGTTATGCTTCTTGCCTTTATTCTCGGCTTTCCTGCTAACGAAATAGTTATTCCCATTGCTTTAATGGCTTATCTTGCTACAGGAGAAATGAGTGATTATTCCTCCCTTGAAAGCCTTAAAACAATACTTATTGATAACGGCTGGACTTGGATAACGGCAATATGCACCTGCATTTTTTCAATGTTTCATTTCCCCTGCTCAACTACTCTGCTGACAATTTGGAAGGAAACTAAAAGTGTTAAATGGACATTGCTTTCGGTTGCTACACCTTTATTAGCAGGATTTTTACTTTGCTTCATAATAAATCTGATATTTAACTAACAAAAAATCCCCTGAAATTCAGGGGATTTTACATTATTCATAAAAGCCTATTGATTTTATAATAGGTGTACTACGGGACTGACGGATTACAAATTTTACGCCGGTGCACTTTTTGTTATTCAGCTTAATAATTTTCTTTGAGCCGATGACTGTGCCTTTATAAGCTCTTTTATAATTACCGTTGCTTTTCTTAACATAAAGGTCAAAGGCTTCAACTCGCTGACTTTGAGAAATGTCCTCGCTGATTACTATGTAATTAAGCTTCTTTTCTTCGTTAAACTGAAAATCTATAGAGCCGTTATCCTTTGTCAGTTCGCCAAGCTCCTGAATTAAAACAGGCTTCTCGGTAATTGCCTTAATTCTTTTACCTAAGCCTTTAATGGAACGGGCATCCCTTCTGTGAATAACGCCCTTGTCGGTTGGCGGAACATTCAAAAGAAGTGTACAGTTATTGCCTACCGAGCTGAGATACAGCTTAAAAAGCTTATTTGCCGATTTAACGGACATATTGCTTTTCTTCGAATAAAACCAGCCCTTTCTGATTGAAACATCAACCTCGGCAGGATACCAGCAGAGATAGGCATTTTTAGAAAGAATTTTTCTTGAGCCTAAATCCTCGTCTGAAGACGTATATTTTTGCAAAACTGCCGCCTGCTTTTCCTCCTGCTGACTGTTTTCCATAACCTTTTCGGTGTCGCACAAAGCGGCAGGAACTACGGAATATTCGCTTTTTCTTGTTCTTCCGCCCTCATTGCCTACCCATCTGATATCGGGACCGCAAATTGCTATATTTGCCTTAGGCTGAAGGGTACGGATAATATCATAATATCTCTGCCAGTCATACTCAAATTTTACTGCATTTGAGCCCTTTGC
>JBJFHZ010000091.1:0-36796 GCA_051894075.1 Eubacterium sp. | reverse complement strand
GTTTTATCGTCATCTTGTGCTAAACTGTCATAATCGTCATATTCAGCACACATTTCTGCTATATCCTGCCCCACAGAAAGAGTATTGTTTAACTCAACTTCCTGTGCGATTACACTTTGGCAAGGATAAATTACGGATACAAACATTGTTAATGTAAGTATTAAACTAATTATTTTTTTCATAATATCATAACCACTTTCTAACTGATACAGATATGCCCGAAGGCATATCTGTATCACAAATATTAATCAATTGATTCTGAAACCTTATATGGTGTATTTTCTTTATCTACAGAATACTTTGTAACAGAAGATGTATCTTTGTTAATAGTGGATTCTATATAGTTCAATCCGTATCCGTTCCCCACAACATCTTTTTGTTTGTTTAACGTTTCATCCCAATAGGATTTTGCATCAGTATCTAATGTTGTTCTCAAACCAAGGCTAAGAGTATCCAATCCTGTTGATATTTCACCAAAGTATTTAGCAGTTGATCGATTCTCTTTAATTAAATTATTAGTGCTATTTACTAATTGAGGCACAAAAGAATCGCTTATAACAAGATCAGGTGCATTGAAACCAGTCTTAGTTATGTTATTAACAGGATCGTTACCACAATAGTTGAAGAGATTTGAATTATATACACTGCTCATATCTTCTGTAAGTGTCATAGGATCACTTGCATTTATAAATCTTCCCCAAGCAGGTGAATAATATCTCTTCTGACTATAATATAATCCTGTTTCAATATCATAAATATAGCCTTTAAAACCTTGTTCAACACTTACAAATATTCCACTTAAATACATTGAAATAACAATTGCAAGTGCAAATGCTTGAATTAAATCTACCCACCAGGTTCCGGTTGCATTATATTCATTTTTGATGTCCTGTACGAATGTACCAATATAATTTGGTTTCATATTTCCATATGCATCATATGACATTGATATAATTACTTTTTCGCTTGGATCATAAATTTCAGTAATATTACCTTGACCATCTTTAACAAAAGTATAGTTTGCTGATTGATCCCAATCCATATATTCTATAGTTTCGTTAATATTAATAGAAGTATTATTAGCGGCAGGTTCACCTTCATTTGCAATAACGCATACACCAACTATATCATTGTTGTTATAGATGACTTTTACTGTTTTATCATAATATAGAACCTTTTCACTACTGTTTGAAGATGTCTGCGATTCATCTTCAGGTGGATCACCATAAAACTTTGCTCTGTAACCAGTGATAATGTCACCATCCCAAATGTATTCTATAATTGATGTTGGAACGGTATCTCGTTTGTCTTCGTAATAGGTTTTAGAAGTTCTTTTTCCATCGCCATCATATGTATACTTATAGATATTATTTCCATCACTGAAAGAGGTTAACAAATCTCCATTCCAAGTCATTGTACCGGAAATATTTGAATAGTCCATACCGTTTCCGGCGTAATCTAACGGGTTTCCTGATTCGTCATAGGTAATTCTATGCCCAGCATAGCTTGTAAGGTAATCTGTCATTCCATTTGATTTATATCCTAGATTGGTTGTTACACCACTTTTAGTTGGGTTAAATGTTAATGTATCGGAATTATAATCATACGAGTAGTCTGAGCTGCTTAGATTTTCATAAGCAATTTTTTTAGAAATGTTTCCGCCCTCATTATAATAATATCTTATTGCAGTACGGTCTTCAAAATTAACTTCTAAAGAAATCTGTCCGCCTTCATCATACTGATAACAACGCACTAAATCTCCCTCATTATATGTATATGAATTTTTATTTGCTGGTGCAAGAGCAATCTTGCTTGTCGATTTTTTGAATATAGAAGTTACTCTTCCGACATCATCATATTTATAACTCCATTCTGCTGATATACGGGTATTCTCATATTTTTCAGGAAGAATTTTATTAGAGCGTTTTGAAAGTTCGGTTTTGTAATGCGAAACTAAATTAGTTTGTCTATTATCAGGACCACCAACATATTCTGTACTTGATGTAAGTTTATAATGAGTATTCTTGTCGGTATTACCTTTGTTTTCAACTGATGTACTCATTGTTCTGTCAAAAGTATCTAAAACAGTTTTTGCTTTTACAATAGGTCCTTTTGTAAGAGATACTGTATAAGAATCCTCTACTGTAGTTGTTGTTTTATCTTTTGATTCAGTTGAAGATTGCGAATATGAGAATGATGTACCAAAAAGATTTATTTTGCTGCCTGTATTAGAATAAACTTCTGTGTTATTCTTCTTAACAGTACATCCCTTGTTTGTGTAAGTAGTAACTGTGTTTGAAACCTCATCTGTCATTTCTTTAACAGAGCCATCATTATTGTATTTATATGAATAAACATAGGTTTCATTTTCATCGCCTGATTTGCCATTGCTATAAATTGTTTTGGTTATGTTACTGCCATCATACTCATAAGTAATACTTGCACCGTTACCAAATATTACTTTACCAACATTATCAAGATTGTATTCATACGACATAGAGTAGTCAGCTTTAGCATTTTCTTCTGCAGACTCTTTAACGATTACATTTTCAACTTTACCATTTTTGTTATATGTGTATTCATAAAGACAACCGTTATGGTAAATTGATGAAATTCTGTCATTATTGTCATAGAAATATTCAACAGTTTGATTAATTGTATTGCCTTCTGCAGTAGTTATTGCCTGTTGAACAGAAGTTAGGGCACCTATTCCACTATAAGTATATTGTGTGTTTTTTGAAGAGTCGATGTTTTTACCTTTTGATGTAAGTAAACCACTGCCGCAATCATAATTGTAGTATGTTATTTTGCCTGCTTCTTCGACCTGTGATTTATAATGAGTATTTTCATCATATTCGTAATGTTTTCCAAGAGTTTTGTTGTCACTACTTCTCTTTTTGATAATATCTGTAATTTGACCATATTCATTTCTTATAATCTCATAATTTGGAATTGGATCTTTAGGTGGTTCTGGAGCATTGTCGATAGTTGCAATATACATTGAGAGATCATCAAAATAGCATACTCCCGGCATATTCAAACTGTTAATTTCAACTCTTACTTTAGAAATGGTTGTTGGGATAGTAATGACACATTTTGATGTCTGCCAAGCATTAACAATGTTGTAATCAAAATATGTTTCACCTACAAGCGTACCACTTACTGCTCCATAAACTCTTACAGAATAATATCTGTTTTTCTTCTTATCGGTATTATCTCCATTATTTTTGAAAGGAAGAGCTTGTTTACAGTAAGCAGAACAAGAAAGAACATACGATTCTCCCGGAGTTACATTTACTTCTTGTATTGCATTGCCAATTTTGTTATTAGCAATAATTGACATAGCTCTATTATTAGAACTGCCATTTTCCTTTATTGGTGCATTATTTGTAATCGATGCTCCCTCAGTCAAATCCCAATTACTATTGCTCTCGAAATCACCATTTTTGATTATATTTGTGGAAGACGAATCTTCATATATCAAGTGTTGCAATTCTTTATTTGTATAGTTCAAATAATATTCCTGACCGTCATAGTTTTTGTAATGAATGAGGTTTGAATCCTGATCATAGTGCATTATCTTTTCAGATTTATTCAGCACATCTGAAAAAACACGATTATATGTATTGTCGATAGGAGAATTGATTTCCACTTCGTTAGAAACAACGCCATTAGTTTTTAAAGTATATTTAGAAAGAACATTTACTTTATCTGTGCCGTTTTGATAGTTTAATGTCAGTTCTGTTGCTGCACTATCTGAATTATTGCTTTCATATGCAGTGACATTACTAATTCTGCCGTTTTCATCATAGAAATATGATACATAATATCCATCAGGATAAGTAACTTTTTGTAATCTGTTATTTCCATCATAAAAATACTGAACGGCAATATCTTTACCATTAGCTTTTGCAGGCTGTTCTGTGCCATTAACATTGTAATGAACGCTGATTGAAGTCAGCATATCATTATCATAATTGAATCTGTATTTTCTGTTTGAACCATCAGTGATATACGAAATATTTTCTCCATCATATGTTATCTCGACGGTATTTACATATTGTTTATTGTTATTATCTTTATCAATGAATATATATTCAATCTTTGTAACATAACCATTAGAACCGATTTTGGAAAAATGATATGTTGTATTATCTTTTTCACTTTTTACTTCTACTCTGTCATAATCAGTTCTGTCATTAGCAGAAGTTAAAATGTATTTATCACCTGAACTATTTGAGCCAATGAAAGTATTACCATTGCCATCATTTACAAAAAATACATATTCACCTTCGCAATTTTTCCAATAGTATTCTCCGTTTTCATATTGAATAATGCTGTAATAATTTGTACGAGCATTAACTCCATCTGAAGAATTATTGTCTATTGCTGATGGATTGATTATAGTTTGAACATTAACCTGTGCAAGTTCATCATAAACACTTAAATCATTTCTGACAATTAGCGGTGAGCAAGTGTAGTCATTAACATATAATGTTCCAGCTCTTCCCAAATCAACAGTTTCAGATTCGATAGTTTTATCTACATCGCCAATTTCACGATAATATATACCTAAAACTATTGAATTAATTTCAATATATGTGTTTTCTGACAACGGTTCAAGAGCTAAGCCTGTGTTTCCGTATAAACCTAAAGAACTGTAATGTGCATATGATGTTATATCTATTTTACATTCATCAGTAGTATCTGATGTTGCCATTTGTCTGTCAATGATTACATTATCGACAGTCGATAACGGCACATTCTGAACCTGATTAAGTTTATTTTTCAATCTATATACATTTATTGTATTTGAGGTATCCTCATTACCATTTGTTTGAACAGTTCCTGTTGCAATGCTTAATGTAGCATTGTTTATGAAAACCTGTTTGTCAGTAATAATACTTGGTTTAACATAAATACAACTGTCAATTCCGTTTACTGTTTTATTAAAACCGGCAATTTTCATTGGATTTGTGTCTACACCATTCGTGTACATAGTTAATGTTTCACTTTCATAAAATCCTGTTTCAGCAGGATTTGATACTGAATATGCGGCAATCTCGCTGATTGTGTTTTCTGCATCTGCAATTGTTTCAATATTATTGTCAATTTCAGATATTTCTTCCCATTCACCATTTACTTCCTCATGAATAGGAATGGCAGCCGATACCTGATAATATCCACCATCGTCTGTCATATAGGTTTTTGAATTTTCCGTTCGCTTGCTTTCAATCTCATATTCAATTGAAACTTCGTCAGGCGAAAATTCATAATCATTTTCAAATTCTTCCATAGCGTATGTGGTAGCAGGTATAACTGTTATCGCCATTACTACAGAAAGAAAAACAGATATAAACTTTTTAAAATTAGTTTTCATTTGCATTCTCCTTTATTTTATATTTCAAAATAAATCCAATGCAAAGTTATACTATTTTTATGCCAAATTAAAGAGGAAAAGCCTATCTATCGAAAAATTTGACCTGATTGTAGAAAATTTTATACAAAAAACACCGACTGCAATTTGCAATCGGTGAAATATAGTTATTCCCTTTTCGGTATTGCAATTGTAATTTCAAAAATTTTATTAATCTCATCATACGACCAATCAAACAGTCCATCATAATGGTTAATGGTTCGTTCGATGCTTTCAATTCCAAAACCGTGTAATGTTTTTTCTTTTTTACTCGTCAAAAGTTTTTTGTTTGCTGTTATAGGAACTCTATCACAGCTATTTTGAATTTTAATTATTTCAAATAATTTTTTAGTATATATATCAACAGAAATCTTTTTTTCGGAACTTTGCTCTGCTGATTCAACAGCATTATCAAGAGCATTATTCAGTATTGTTGATAAATCAGTGTTATCTATATCAATTAAATTTGCTGTTTTTACATTAAATGTGATTTCAATATTTTTATTTGTACACAGCGTATTATATTTGTTAATAATTACATCAAGTGTTTTATTACCGCTTAAGGCAACATTGTTATACTGATTAACAGTACCATATAGCTTTGATATATATGTACGGATTTCTGTATTATCTGTTAAGTTGCTAATTTGCTCTAAATGATTTTTTATATCGTGAGTGAATATTTTTAAATCCTTATTATTCTGCTCTAATATATCAAAATACTGTTTTTCGATTTCCTGTTTCTGTTTAACCGCTTTTAATTCATATAGTTCAGAAGCATTATTTATGGAATGTTCATAAATAAAAAATACAATGATATTTGAAATCAATAAGCATAAAGATGCAACAGAGCAAAGAATATTTGCAGTATTTGAAAGCAGAGTTTCCAAAGAAATATACCGAAAGACAAATAATGCAAATACCGATGCCACCGGCATAATCATAAGTTTCCAAAATCCACTTTTATTCTGAGTATTAACCTTCTTTTTAGAAAAAATACGAATCAAAATTAAACAAATCAGATAATATGCTAATTTACTTAATGCTATATCAAACATCTGAAGCGGTATTGATTCCTGATATGCATAAAAATCTTTTCTTAAAAAAAGTGATGTTATAAATATAACACACCATTCGCTTGTACCCATAATAGCCAGTAATAGTGCAGAATTAAAAAGAGCAGTAAAAAAACGGCATTCATACAGTAGTGAGAAAATTAAGCAGTATATAACAAACAGTGCAATAAAATTCAAAATAGTGTTATTCGCATAATATATACCAAAAAGCAGTAAATGCGAAAGTGATATTCCGATAATGGTTATTTTTGTATTATATTTGTGTTTTAAGAAAGAATTTGCATAATAAAAAATTATTAATCCTTCCGTAAAATATAAAAACACATTAAAAATTATCTGATAAGCCGCCATAACCTTCTCCCATAAACTTCATAAATTTCTTTTTTATATCTGTTTGTTTTTTAGGTGCTATTGAAATAATTTGACCGGTTTTTAGCTGCACATTATCTCTTTGAAACTTTTTTACGAAATTAAAGTTGATAACATAGCTGATATGCGGTATTGCAAAATATGAGGCCGTAAGATTCTCTTTGAAAAAGTCCATTTTTTCTCTTGCGATATATTGCTTTTCTGTAGTATTTACATAAACGATTTTCCGCTTAACTTCAACATAAATAATATCGTTTTTATGAATGGTTACGATGCCGTCATTTCTTGTTTTAAAAGTAATCTCATTATTATTGATTAAGTCAATTGCTTTATCTAATCCATTATACAAGCGTTTAGCCTGAATAGGCTTATCAATATATCTAAAAACATTCAAATCCATAGCATCATCAAGATATTTTTGATAAGCAGTAACAATAAATATGATTGTGTTTTTATTTCTTATATTTAATTCTTTAGTGGTTTGGATACCGTTGAGCTCATTCATTTCAATATCAAGAAAAACGATATCAAACGTTTTGTCTGATGATAATAACTCTTCACCACTGCCGAATTCATAGGTTTCTAAATCCAATAAATGCTCTTGGAAATAAAATTGAACATATTGTATGATTAGTTTTCGATACTCCTGTTGATCATCACATATTGCAATTCGCATAAATTACCTCACAAAAAAAGCATTGTATAACTTTTCTAAATTATACAATGCTATTTTTTATTTTTCAAGTTTTTCTTCTTCAAGAAAAACATCTACTATTTTAGATATTCTTTTTTGATTTTCCAAAGAACATAGTCTTATTTTTTCAATAAGCTGGTCATCTAATTCATTATGAATGGTGCCATTTAACAAGTAATCAATATTGATATTAAGAACTTTGCAAAACTCTAATAAGGTTTCTAAACTTGGCTGTTTAGAACCTGTTTCAATAGCAGAAATATGGGAGCTGGTTATGTGCATTCTATCTTCTAATTTCTTTTGAGTTAAATGTAATTCTTTTCTTCTCTGACATATTCTTGTGCCTATTAAATGGTAATTTACATTCATAATATCGCCCCTTGATTATTCTAACATAGTGAGCATATTAAACGAACAGGCTATTGGAAATTTTAATTGCTAATAGGCGGAATATTTAGTCCATAAACTGAATTTTCATTTAGAAGAAAACATTTCAACAGTTATACCTATTTTTTTAATAGATATGAAAATGACTATAAAGCATAAAGGAAATGTGGTATAGTTTTCTATGTCAAAATAAATCCAAATAATATTGAAGGAGGATATGTTAATGATTAATATAAACAAAAGTGCTAAAAAGCTTATGAAAAGCATAGTTGAAAAACAAGCTTCACTTGCTGCTAATAGCACTACTTGTATTGCGCTTTATCAGCCAAAAGCACCTGCTTCCTTAAAGAAGTTTAGCAAAATTGACAATGACAAGTAAATTATCAAGTTACCTTACTGAAAAATTGCTTTCAAACGGTACAATCAGTGATGAAGATAAAGATCTATATATCTATGGTTTATTTATGCTGATTTCACATCTTATATTTTTTATTATAGCCTGTATCTTTGGCTTGATTTTAGGATGCATATTTGAAAGTATCATTTTCTATATTGCATTTCAATTCATAAGAAGATATGCTGGAGGATATCACGCATCAACTGAGACAAGGTGCGAGATATTTTCAACTCTGTCAATATTGGCTTGTATTATTATAATTAAGCTGTCAAATACTTATGATTTTCAGACTGTTCTTTTATTAATAACCATACTTTCTTCAGTTTGCATATTTGTTTTTAGTCCGCTTGATACACCTGAAAAGCCACTTTCTGAAAAAGAGTTCAAATATTTTCGCAAGGTTTCATGCCTGATCTTATTTGTGATAGTTGTAGCTATTATTGTTTCGTATTTTTTTAAATTTCGAATTGTTACTGTGCCTTGTTGTTTAAGTTTAATTCTTGAAAGCATATTACTTGCTGTAGGTAAATTTAAGAGGGTATCGAAAAAAAATAATGTTAAAACATAATTTATTTGGTGTCTTTTTGAAAGAAAAACGGCAAGAGGAAAATATATCTTTAAGGGAATTATCTTATAAAGCAAACATAGGACATACATATATTGCAAAAATAGAAAACGGCAGCAAGCCACCACCCAGTGATGATGTGTTGCTAAGACTTGCTAAAGGACTATGTCTTGATGATGAATCTTTTGAAATATTCTTTGATTTGGCAGCCAAATGTAAAAGAATAAATGATGATAAAAATTTTTATCTTCCTGCTGATATTTCAAAATATCTAAGCAATGAGGATAATGCTAAAAGTTTTATACGAAAAGCAAGTAAACTCGGCAATTCAAATGAATTTTGGAATGAATTATTGAAACAACTTGAAAAGTGAAAAATATGTCCCTTATGGGATATATTTTTTGACAACTTTGTACCCCAATGGGGAACATAAAATTAATGTGAATAAAGAGGAAATACCATTAAATGATTACATTATCTAAATCTCCTACTGATAATGTTAAAAAAGTGCATTGCCCAATTTGTGGAGGACGGTTATGTGATGTAAAAGAGAACGAGAGAATATGTTTAGATAAGGACAAAATAAGCGAAAACGGAATAATAGTTAAATGCTATAAATGTGGAAATAAAATAAATATTTCTATTTATTAGATGTGTTTATTTAAAATATAGATTAGATTATATGTACAGATTTCATCATTGAGATAGGAGCCTGACGATTTTTTCGTTAGACTCCTTTTTGTTGTTCTGACGAAAAAACGAAGGGACAACGATGATTAACTTATGGCAACCGTATATAGCTAAATATCCGTAATCTTCGATTTTTGAAAGTTAAAAAATCAAAAATCGGAGGTTAAAAATATGAAAAAGATTTGTGAAATATATGATGTTTCTCAAGAATATGAAATGAAAGAAAAATCAGTTTTGATATGTGTAAGTGATTTAGATAAGGACAAGTTATTCGAAATACTGCCCGAACTAAAAAGCAATTTCAGCGAAATTTTCGATAATTGCGAATGGCAAAAGTATTTAGAAATAAATAAAGCCTATAACCGAAACGAATCTAAACACTATATGCGAGAAATAAGGCAATCAAAAAGAGTTGAAGCAGATGCTTTAATGAGGTACGAAACAGATACCATCAATGAAATCCTAAACAATTCTGAATTGAAAACCAAAATTGAATTTGCGTTATCAACTTTAGCACCTGTTCCGAAAAGAAGATTCTTAAAACACTATTCAGAACGCCTTACATACAGAGAAATAGCAAAGGAGGAAAATAAAGCAGTATCAACGATTTATGAATCGGTAATGACTGCACGAAAAAAGTTTTTGAAAAATTTTGAATGATATCCCGAACAAAACACCCCGAACAAGTTGAAGTTTATGAAAGGACTTACTTTCATACAACCGAATAAGTCAGTCATTAAATACATTCCTGTTGTTGTGAAAAGCACAAGCTATCTTAATAATTACGCCAAGACGCATTACGCCGAGCGAACAATAATTATTATAAAAATCGGATTGCTACCGATTTGGCGATAACAGACAGCAGGCATAATGATACTCCCACCCAGTCACAGTCCGAGCGTGATAAAACCGTCGCAGGCAATGAGGGTGGCTCGGAGGAACTCGGAGAGGTGAAATTCCTGTGGAACTGATTAGCAATCAGCCGTTTAATGATTCCTTATTTGCAATTCGGGGTGTTGAGGACAAATAGAATTGCTTTCATATATAACAGCCGATGGATTAATGCTGTCGGCTGTTTCTTACATAGAAAAAGTCTATTAAGGAGGTTTATTTATGAAAGGCAAAATTCTAAGAGGAGATATTTTCTATGCTGATTTAGGCAGAGGAATAGGCTCGGAGCAAAAAGGATACAGACCTGTACTTATTATTCAAAACAATGTAGGAAACAAATACAGTCCTACTGTTATTGTTGCATCAATTACAAGTAAAGTCGGAGTAAAAGCAAAACTGCCCACGCATTATTTTGTTAATACCGAAAGCGGTCTTGAAGCACCATCGGTTGTTCTGCTTGAGCAGATACGGACTATTGATAAAAAACGGCTCGACTCATATATCGGTCATCTTAATTATGAGCATTTAAAAGAAATAGATAAATCCATAGAAATAAGTTTAGGACTTAAAGCCATTAATAGAGGAGTTTGTGAGAATGAAACAAATTGATAAAATATTTGCTATGGTTGCGTTAAGTGAAATTTTATTTGAAAAAGGAATGATTAATATTGAAACTTTACAAAACATAAAAACAACCTGCGATTCTGAAAATCGCACAATTAACAAAAATAACCCGATTTAATATAATTAAGTCACATTAAAGGAGGTTATTATTATGACAAATAAAAAAATATCATTTAAATCATTTAATCCCTATGACTTTTTAGACAGGAACCGTGACAGAAAGGTTGTGTTTTACGGACGAGTTTCTACAGAACACGAAGCACAAATATCCGCCTTAGAAAACCAAATGCAGTGGTATGACGAGCAAGCAAAGCTTCATTCAAATTGGTGTATAGTGGAAAAGTATATTGATGAGGGTATTACCGGAACACAGGCGAAAAAGCGTCCTTCATTTTTAAGAATGATTGAAGATGCAAAGCAAAGAAAATTTGACCTTATTGTAACAAGAGAAGTTTGTAGATTTGCGAGAAATACAGTTGATACACTTGTTACTACAAGAGAATTAAAGAATATCGGCATTGAGGTGTATTTTGTAGAGGACAATATTTGGACAATGGATGGTGACGGAGAATTAAGACTTTCACTTATGGCAACATTGGCACAGGAGGAAAGTCGCAAAGTATCCGAGCGAGTTAAAGCAGGACAACAAATTAGTAGAGAAAAGGCAACTCTGTATGGTTCGGGAAATATTCTTGGATATGACAGATGTGGAAGCACTTATGTTATAAATGAAGAACAAGCCGATACAGTACGCCTTATATATAATATGTATATGAATGACGGTATCGGAGCAATGAAAATTGCAAATAAATTAACCGAAATGCACAGATTAAATGCTTCGGGCATTGTTAAATGGAGTGCTGGTACAATAACAAGAATACTTAACAATCGTACTTATACCGGATATATGGCTTATGGGAAGTCATATAGTAATAATTATTTAGAACAACGTCGAGTAAATAATTACGATGCATCAACATATATGTGTGTTAAAGCAGATTTTGAGCCCATTATTTCAGAAGAAGTTTGGAACAGATGTCAAGAGATAAAAAAAGCACGAGTTGCTACCTCATTTTCTCAAAGGACTATAACAGGAAAAGAAAAGCTACACGGTAAAATGGAGCCCAAAGATATATGGGTTAAAAAGCTGAGATGCTCCTGCGGTGCTTCTTTCAGAAAAAACAGATGGCACAAAAACAAAGGTTGTGATTGGTCATATGGTTATCAATGCTATAATCAGTTAAATAATGGTTCTGCGAGAAAGAGAAGGGAAGCCGGTGAGGATGATACAGGTTATTGTGATCAACGAATGATTGCTGATTGGAAACTTGAACTTATGGGTAAAGCTGTATTTGAAGAGATATGGAAAAACAAAAAAGATTGTATCATTGAAACTGTAAAGTTAATTAAAAGATGCTACAAAGAAAACAAAATAAACCATTCGCCAAAAACGAATATACTAACACAAATTGAAAAACTCAAACAAAAGAAAAACATCTTATTGGAAATGAGAACAAATGGGGAATTAACTAAAGAAGAATTTATTGAACAAAAAAATATTGTAAATCAAAAAATCTCCGATTTAGAAAAACAAATTAGTAATACTGTTGAAAATGATACCGAAAATATCTTAATTGACTATGACAGAATTATCGAAACGCTTAATGAAGTCATGGATTTTTCTAAACACAAAGTAGATAAAGATATTATAGATAAGTTTGTTTCTAAAATCGTTCCTATGGGTAACAACCATTTTTGTTGGTATATGAATTTGGATGAAAAGAACAGTAGTGCCTTTAATATAGGTATAGAAGGCTCTAAAAAACAAGCGGTTATATCTATTGACGAAGAGGGGACAGGCTCCCCTGTACATAATATAAATTCTAATGATACTCAAATAGTATATATAAATGATAAAAAGTCATTTACATCGGCAATACTGCACAGGCTGCTATTAAGGACAAGAAGAACTAAGAATTAAATAGCTTATAAAAAATTACTGCCTGTCGGTTTCCCGATAGGCAGTTTTTTATGCTCATAATTTGAATTTCGTCAATATTGCATTGTATTAGAGTGTGTGTTAAAATAAATTTACAGAGTGGTGATTATTGATGAAAACACTAATAAGTAAGATTAAAAATAAAGTTAAAAATTTTTCGACTGCTCAAACTATATTGATTTGTGTTGATTGGCTGATTTTGATTTTTGATTATTATTTCGTTTTTAAACTTATTCCCGTTAAGGAGTATTTTTCTGTTTGGGAAAATATTAGTTATATGAGTTATAGTCCCGGTTATAATTGTGAGATTTTTATTTATTTACTGTTTGCTCCAAAATGTATTTTCGTTATAAACTTAGCCGTAAAACTTATCTGCAAAATAAAGTGAGCAGCTTAATTTTTCTTCTAATATTAAATCTTTTATTTGTGCCACTTGCTTATGTTGTTTTCTTTTCGTTTTATACAAATTAAGTTGAAAAGGAGCAGAAAATTATTATCGTCTGCCAAATTACCTAAAAAATGAAAATTTGATATAATTGCATTTACAGAAAAGCACCTTTGGGTGCTTTTTGTTTTGCCTGCAAAAAATATCAAAATTACTGTACTCCTCATATAATGTAATAGTCCGAAAGGACAAAAGGAGGAAACTTATGGGTATAACAAATTCAAATAAAACAATAAGCACAAATGAAATAGACTGCGACGGAAAGCTGAAGGTTACTCTGTCGCTTACGGCATCTCCCAATATAAAAGAAAACCCTACGGATATAGTTTTGATACTTGACCGTTCGGGCAGTATGGCGGGAAATCCCCTTGAAAATATGAAAAAGGGTGCAAAGAAATTTATCGATATAATTGATGAGGCAACTGACGGCGCGGCAGACGGGAATATCGGCGGTGGCAGTCATATAGGTATTGTCAGCTTTTCCGGTACAGCGGTGCAGGAAACTCAGCTGATAACATCTGTTGACACGCTGAAGGGTGTTGTTGACTCTCTTATGGCAGGCGGTCGCACAAATCACGCAGACGCTTTTACAAAAGCACGTGAGCTTTTTGACCCTGCTTCAACAAATCAAAAGGTAATGGTTATGTTTACCGACGGCAACACCACCGAAGGACCTCCTGCGGCTCCCTATGCACAGGCGGCAAAGGAGGCAGGCATAATCATTTACTGTATAGGTCTTGTAGGTCAGAACGGAGTAAATGTTGACTTGCTTAATGAATGGGCGTCAGACCCTGATGAAGCACATGTGGCGGTAACGCCGGACGACGATGACCTTGAAAGGCTTTTTGAAGAGCTTGCCGAAAATATTTCAAAGCCCGGTGCAACGGATATAACGGTTGACGAGGTTATTAACGACGATTTTGAGATTGTTGATATTGAAACCCCCGGCAAGGGAACTGTCACGAAAATTAATTCAACAACTCTGCAGTGGAAAATTGACTCTCTGGGAAAGACTGCAAACGAAACAGCAACTCTTGAATTTGAGATTCAGCATATTTCAGACACACAGGGAGAAAAGGAGGTCAATAAGTCAATAACCTACAAGGATAAAGAGGGTAACGACGTTGATTTTCCTAATCCAAAGGTAACTGTAACCTGCGGTGGAGATACTACTCCCGAAAAATGTCCCGACCCTGTTGTTATAGAAATTAACGGCTGTGAGGATTCTGTTGAATTTGACGCAGGAGATATTCAGCTGGAGTCACTTGGCAGAATCCTGCAGATTGACGTTAAGATTAAAAATGTGTGCCCTCACAGAAGAGTTGCCCTTGCGGTAATTCTGACAGAGGTTGACGATAAAGGTATGGAGCATCAGAGAGGACTGAAAACAATAACGGTTCCCGAGCATAATTCAGCGTCCTGTAAAGATGTTACGGTGAGATGTATTAAGTTTGTTTTGCCTGAGGATTTAGACGTTTCGGGCGGTTCAACAAAATCAATTTGTAACAAGCGCAGATTTAAGGCACGCTTTATCACGCATTATATTGATAACGACTTTTTCTGTTGTGACGCAGTATTTTAATAAAGTAGCTTGAACCTCATAAAATTAACAGATTTTGTAAGGGACGGGCAACCCGTCCCCTACATTTCCACAGGAACGCTATTGATATTTTGTAGGGGAGGGGTTCCATCCCCTCCCGCAAAATCAAATTTTCGGGCAGGCACAGAGACCTGCCCCTACGAAAGTTTCTCCCATTTAGACAATTCGACAAACCCTAATTTGCAGTAGCACTACTATAAGTTTTATTTAAATTTTTAAACGCAAAAGCACCTGTCATCGAGTGGTGACAGGTGCTTAATTTGCTTTTATTTAATTTCCTTTTTCAATACTTATTCCGTCGAATATTTCGAGTAAATCCTCTACCTTGGCGTTTTCCTTTTCCTTGCCCTTGATATCAAGAACTGCCTTTCCCTCGTGGAGCATAACAAGTCGACTGCCGTATTCAACGGCGAAGCGAAGATTATGAGTTACCATCATAGTTGTTATTGAATTTTTCGCCACAAGCTCCTGAGTTATCTCCATAACTCTTTCCGACGATTTAGGGTCGAGTGCGGCAATATGCTCGTCAAGAATAAGAAGCTCAAGGTCGGTCATATTTGCGATTACAAGCGCCAGCGCCTGTCTTTGACCGCCTGAAAGGGTGCCGACCTGAACGCCCATTCTGTTTTCAAGTCCCATATTGCACTGCTCAAGCAGGGTTTTATAATAGTCAATTCTGCTTTTATTAACGCATCTGCCTAAGCCAAAGCGCTTGTTTTTATTATCCGCAAGCGCCATATTTTCAAGTATTGTTAAATCTGCGCAGGTGCCGATTTTAGGCTCCTGAAAAACTCTGCCGATTATTTTTGCCCGCTTAAATTCGGAAACATTTGTGATATCATTTCCGTTGAAAATAATTTTACCCTCATCAGGCTTGAGAGATCCGCAAATAAGATTGAGCAATGTGGTTTTACCACTGCCGTTTGAGCCGATTATGGATACAAATTCACCCTTATCAACCTTGAAATTAAAGCTGTCAAATACAGTTGACTCATCGACAGTACCCACATTAAAACGCTTTGTTATATTTTGCAGCTCAAGCATTCTTATCCCTCCTTTTTCCTACCTTCTCCTTAAGAGTTCCGCTGAAAATAAGAGCAAGGACAAACAGTACAGCCATAAGCATTTTATTGTATTCGCTTGGCAGACCGATAACAACGGCTATCTGCAGGCAAGCCTTGTAGATAATTGTGCCCAAAATAACCATTGTTGTTGCCTTCATAAATCCTACACGCTTGAATACGGAAAGACCGATAATAACGCTTGAAAGGCCGAAAACTACCATTCCGACACCCATGGTGGTGTTTGCCGTTTCTGTGCTTTGAGCAATGACAGCACCGCTGACAGCCGCCAAGCCGTTACCAAGTGCCAGACCTAAAATCTTTGACATACCCGGGTTTTTGGCGAGCATTACAACGTACTGCTGATTTGAGCCTGTGGCACGAAGAAGCATACCTGATTTTGTCTTTAGGTACAAATCAATGATTATCTTTAAAACAACAACAAAAATTGCAAGCACAATTAGCTTTCTTACATTAATTCCGTTGATATTCTGGGGAAGAATGTTAGCAATTCCACTGTTGAAAATTGTCTTTTTTCCGAAAATTGAAGCTATGGACTGACCGCCTGTGCCTATTTTTATCAGCACCAAATTAACCGATAGCAATGTGGTATAAACCAAAATTCCCGAAAGCAACGGCTCCAGCTTTAATTTGATATGCAAAATACCGGTTAAACAGCCTGCCAGCAGTCCGCAGACAAAGGCAATCAAAAGACTCAGCCAAGGGTTAATGCCTTTAATAATTAAAACGCTTGAAACGATAGCGCCAAGGGGCATTGTTCCGTCAACGGACAAATCGGGAAAGTCAAGTATGCTGTATGTCAGATAAACACCAAGAGCGAGTATTGCATACTTAAAGCCCTCTTCAAAAACTACTTTAACTATAGTTAAAGCCTCCATTAAATCACGTCCTGTAAAAAAGAGCAGAACAGTGTTCTGCTCTTTTGAAAATATCTTTATATTATTACTCGGTTACTGTTGTAACAGTTTGAACATCACTCATTGATTCAGGAATTGTAATTCCAAGCTTGTCAGCCACGTCGGGATTGATAACACGGAATGAGTCTGTTACTGAAACTGCAGGATATGTTGCCGCGTCCTGACCGTTGATTACGTCGATAGCAATATTTCCTGTCTTTTCTCCAAGTGCAATGTAGTCGATAGATGCTGATGCAAGACAGCCTTTTTTAACCTGCTCGATTTCAGAGCCGTAAACAGGGATGCCTGCGGCATCAGCCTGCTCGAGAAATACGCTCATATTATCAACAACATTGTTATCTGTAAGATTTGTAATAGCGTCAACCTTTGGGATAAGTGCGGCAGATGCAGATGCAAGCTCTGATGCCTCGCCTATACCCTGTGAAACAAGCTCAATTCCTGCTTTATCACATTCAGCCTGAAGAGTTTTAAGCTGGCTGATTGAGTTAGCCTCACTTGTGGTGTAAAGTACGCCGAGAGATTTGATTTCCGGTTGAAGTGCTTTGATAAGCTCGATTTGACCTGCGATGTCAAGTGCGTCTGATGTACCTGTGCAGTTATTTCCCGGAGCCTCCATTGAATTTACAAGACCTGCTGCAACAGGGTCGGAAACGGCACAGAAAATTACAGGGATATCAGCTGATGCGTTTTGAACTGCTGAATAAGCACTCATTGCAGCAGGAGTAGCAACGGCAATAATAGCGTCATATCCGCCTGACGCCATATTCTGTGCGTAGCTCTGACAGTCGGTATCTGCACTACCGCTTGAGCCGATCTGTACCTCATAGGCAATGCCTGCAGCGTCAAGAGCATTTTTAACACCCTGTGTGCAGTTATCAAGGCTTGAATGAGGCATATACTGAAGAATTGCAACCTTCTTTGTTCCTGCTTCGGTAGCTTGACTGCTATCTTCGTCTGCTGTGCCTGCTGAACAACCTGCAAAAACCGCAACTACAAGAAGTACAGAAAAGATAACTGCTAAAAGCTTTTTAGACATTTTCATAATTATTCCTCCTATAATCAGTAATTTAATATTTTAATAGTTAAATTATAAACTTATGGTGCTATTCTGTCAATAAATTTATTTTAATTATTTTGGAATTAAGTAAATCTGCGGCGTCGGTATCGTGCATAACGGATATTACTGTTTTATCCTTGGTGATTTCGTTGATAAGATTAACAGCCCGCAGAGTGTTATCGCTATCAAGTCCTGTAAACGGCTCGTCGAAAATATATATATCTGCATCAACAGAAAGTGCTCTTGCAATTGCCACTCTCCGAGCCATACCGCCGCTTAGCTGTGAGGGATATTTGCTACGCGCCTCATCTATTCCAAGGCAAGTCAAAAAATAATCAAGTCGGTCACATTTGCCGAAAAGTGTAATATTTTCCTCTGCGGTCTTAAAGGGGATAAGTCTGTTTTCCTGGAATACAACGGAAAAGCTTTTATCGGTGCAGATTACAGAGCCCTTATCGGCTCCTTCAAGTCCGAGAATTAAGCGGAGAATTGTTGTTTTACCAACTCCCGATTCGCCGTAAAGGCAAATTTTTTCGCCGTTGTTGACTGTTAAATTAAAATCCTTTAGCACCTGCTTTTTCTTGTAAGAAAAGGAGACATTTTTAAACTCTATCATCGCTTTTGCTCCCTCCAAACAAGCTTTAAAAGATTTTCAAGCAGAATGCTTAAAATAACTACCATCAGCGTTACTGCAAAAACCTGCTCATAATTTATGCTTGTTTTTGCCGCAGAAAGCAGGGCACCCATTGTGCCTGTGGGGCTTGTGATAATTTCCGCCGCCACACCTGCCTTCCAAGCAATTCCCAAGCCGGTAATACAGCCTGTTCTCAGCTGTGGAGAAATCAGCGGCAGCTTTATTTTGAGGGCAATTTCAGCCTTTGACATACCGTAGACATTTGCCATTTCAATGAGCTTATCGTCAACTGAGGACAGCCCTGCGTCAACGTGGCTCCATATTATAGGCATAACCATAAGAAAGGAAATGAACGACGGCAAAATTTTTGACGGTATCCAAAGCCAAGCAACAATGATAAATGCCGCCACGGGAACTGATTTTACCAAATGAAGAACAGGGGACGAAAGGCTCTTAAAAATTCCGGAGTGTGTCGCCAAAACGCTGCCCGCTATTCCTATGATTACCGCTGACAGAAAGCCCAAAACGATATGGCAAAGAGTTGTGAGAACTGCTGACCAAAACTCAGTATTTGTGCAGTTTTCGATAAATGCTCTGAGGGTATCTGTCGGAAGCGGTATTTTAAGCATTAGGCTTTTATTTGCAATAAGGGCACCTATGTGCCACAGGATTATCCAAAAAATAATTGAGCCCACCGCAAGGGCGGGCTTTTTGATTTTGTTTTTCATAGATTATTCGTACCAGAAATTATCGTCGGGCATTGCACCGCCGATTGATGACGGATTAGCTGTATAAAGCACATTCAAATAGCCTGTAAGCTGCTCCTTCATTTCACTGCCTGTTACAAAGCAAATGTTGCAGTAGGGGATTGCTGACTTTGCAATAGCTGATGAAGCGACTATGCCGTACTGCTCGCATAATGCGGCTGTACCGTCTATGTCGTCTGTTACGGCATTGATTGACTGTTCATAATCGGCAAGAAAGGCTTTAACAGCTTCGGGATGCTCCTCTAAAAATTCCGTGCGGACTACAACACAGCCCATCATAAGTGCTGAATCAGAGGCTACCTTTTCCCATTCGTCTGTTAAGTCAAGGCTTTGGGTGGAGCCTTCATATTTTGCGGTTATTGTTGACGCAATAGGCTGAGGAGCAATAATAACTGCATCAGGCTCCGTTGCCCATACGGGAACAAGCTCGCTACCCTCTGCCTTGTACTCAATCTTAACATCATTTTCGGGGTCAATTCCGTTTTCGGTCAAAAGGAAATTAATTATGTACTGAGGGTTAGCACCCTGACCTGTGGTGTAAATTGTTCTGCCCTTTAAATCGGCAAGCGAGTTAATTTCTGCTCCTGTGTTATTGAGCACGTATAAAACTCCCATTGTGTTTACTGCGATAACCTTAACACCGCCCTGTGTTTTGTTATAAAGTGTTGATGCAAGATTTGTTGCAACTGCGGCTATGTCAGCCTCACCGTTTGAGATTTTTGAAACAACCTCGTCAGGTGTTGCGGTAACTGTAAAGTTATAGTTTTCTAAGCCCTCGCCGTTGTCAGCCTTGCTCATCATTTGAACAGCACCGATACCTGTGGGACCGCTGAGAACATATGCGTTTACGTCAATTTTTTCTACGGGTACAGTTGTTTCGGTTGTGCTTTCACTCTCAGATGCAGTGCACGCCGCAAAAGAGAAAACCATAATTACTGCTAAAAATACGCTTAATACCTTTTTCATTTCATTTCACCTTTATAATTAAATTATTTCTTTCGATAAGACCGTTTTTGCTTAACTCATCCATTGCTCTGTAAAGACTTGTCCGTCCTATTGAAGTGAGCCTTGCAAGAGAGGTCATATCGGTAATTCTGACAGTATTGCTTTCATCAGCGTTGTTGCATAAATACAGATAAAGCTTGGCTGATGCTCCTTTGCAGGTGTAAAGCTTTATCTTCTGATTGAGATATCTTATCCTGCCTGAAAGGAAGGTTATGTAATTTATCGAGGCTTGGGGATATTTTGTAAAAATATCCTTTAATTCAGCTTCGCTGATGAATTGCACCCTGCATTCGCTTTTGGTAATTATTTCGCTGATATATTTTTCACCGGCACCGAACATTGATGCGGCACCGAAAATATCACTTTCGGAAAAATTCCTTTTGATAACATTGTCTGTAACGGCCTGAGCACTACCGCTTAAAAAGATACCCATAGCATTTTCAAAGGATTTAGCGTCATAAATCGTCTGCCCCTTTGAAAAGCTTTTGCTTTCGGGCAAAGACGATATAATGTCCGATTTATCCTTTTCGCTTAAGCCCTCAAACAAAAATAAATCTTCAAGATTATACATATCTATCACCTTTAGTGTTCCAAATGGAACACTTTTATTATATAGGGATTACTAATAATTGTCAAGACGGTAAAAAATAAATGCCCATCTGTATGACGGGCATTTCAGACTGTCGATAAAGTGGTCTGAACCACGCCATAGTATGTACAATAGAAGAAATTACTCGTAGGGGATTGCATTGCAAGCCCGTTTTATTTTCAGCGACCTAACTATTTGAAAAGCGGCATAAATGTTAAATTTATGCCGCTTTTGGCGTTTTTCGTTTTTTGCTCGGGGGCGGTACCATCGTACAGCTCCCACTCGCAAGAAAACGAAATTCAGTTCCATTTCTCAAAGTCTGCCAGCGTGTAGAAATTTGTTATTTAACTTTTTCTACACGCTGAAATGCCCGTCTGTATGACGGGCATTTATGAAATACATATTATATCTTATATTTTTTTCTCGGAGTGTATGAGGTGTGCAGGTCGTGATGTGCCTTCGGTCCTCCGAAGCCGTCATACCATTCACTGTAAAGGGTTTTGATAACAGGTGATTCGTGGGACATACGCAAGGTCATTGACTTATCTTGGTCGTAAAGAGCCTTTGCACGAAGCGCCTTTAAATCAACTGTATCACGAACATACTGCGGCTGAATCGGCTGACCGCCGCCGTTTACACATCCGCCGGGACAACCCATAATCTCAATAAAGGTCCATCCACAGGGATTGCCTGCTTTAAGCTGGTCCATAACAACCTTTGCCGCTGCGGCACCTGACGCAACAGCAAGCTTGATTTCCTTTCCGTCAAGCTCCACGGTTGCCTGCTTAAGTCCCATTGTGCCTCGAACAGCCTCAAGCTCAACAGGCTCGGTAGCTCCGTTAAGCCAAGCGTTAGCCGTTCTTACAGCCGCCTCCATAACACCGCCTGTTGCACCGAAAATAACTGCGGCACCTGTATCATCACCGAGAGGACTGTCAAATTCCTCATCGGGAAGTCTTGAAAAGTTAATACCAAGTCTGTTAAACATTCTGCCGATTTCTCTTGTTGTTAAAGCGATATCAACATCAGGTACACCTGCGGCAGATTGGTCATCTCTGCCGATTTCAAATTTCTTTGCCGTGCAGGGCATGACGGATACGCTGACAATATTTTTCGGGTCAATACCCATTTTCTGTGCAAAATATGTCTTAATTACGGCACCGCCCATTTGCTGAGGTGATTTGCAGGTTGAAAGATGCTCAAGCAAATCGGGATAATAAAACTCGCAGAATTTTACCCAACCGGGTGAGCAGGAGGTAATCATCGGGAGTGTTCCGCCGTTTTTGATACGTTCGACAAGCTCGTTTGCCTCCTCAACGATTGTAAGGTCAGCGGCAAAATTCGTGTCAAATACCTTGTCAAAGCCCAGTCTGCGCAAAGCGGCAACCATTTTGCCTTCAACATTTGTGCCTATAGGCATACCGAAGCATTCACCTATTGTTGCACGTATTGACGGTGCAGTCTGAACAACAACGTATTTTTCAGGGTCGGCAAGTGCCTCCCAAACCTTATATGTATCGTCCTTTTCCGTAAGAGCACCTGTGGGGCAGACAACGGTACATTGACCGCAGGAAATGCAGGGCGTTTCATTAAGCGGAAGCCTGAAGGGCTGACCGATAGAGGTATCCATACCACGGTCGTTTGCACCGATAACGCTGACATACTGCTGTTGACAGGCGGCAACACATCTGCGGCAAAGGATACATTTGTTGTTATCTCTGATAAGATGAGGAGTGCTTGTATCCTTTTCGTAATGCGGCTTCTCGCCGTCAAATCTTGAATGGTCAACACCGTAGTCAAAGCAAAGCTTTTGAAGCTCGCAGTTAGTTGAACGGTTGCAGGAAAGACAATGCTTGTCGTGAACAGACAGGATAAGCTCAAGAGTTGTCCTTCTGTATTTCTGAATTTTATCTGTATTTGTCAAAACCTCCATACCCTCTGAAACAGGATAAACACAGGAGGTAACGATTTTAAAGCCTCTGCCCTCATTTGCCTCAACGATGCACATACGGCATGCGCCGATTTCGTTGATATCCTTCATATAGCAGAGAGTGGGGATTTCAATACCTGTATGACGGGCGGCATCTAAAATAGTAGAGCCCTTGGGTGTACTTACAGGTATGCCGTTGATTTTTAAATTAACCATTTCCATATTTAAGGCCCTCCTTTTTATTGCTTGCTGATAGCGTTGAAGCGGCAGTTAGTTATACAAGCTCCGCATTTAACACAGTCGTCAGGTAAAATTTCGTATGATGAAAGCTTATGATTAGGCGCAATATAGTCGGTTGCAACAATTGTACCCGGCGGACAGTTTCTTGCGCACATACCACAGCCAATACACTTGTCCTTATCAATAACATAGGAAAATAAATCCTTACATACTCCTGCAGGACACTTCTTATTCTGCACGTGGGCAATGTATTCGTCACGGAAGAATTTCAGTGTTGCAAGAACAGGGTTAGGCGCCGTCTGACCGAGTCCGCATTGAGCATTAGCCTTGATATAGTAGCAAAGCTCCTCAAGCTTATCGATATCCTCCAGAGTGCCGTTGCCCTTGGTAATTTTATCAAGCATTTCAAGAAGTCGTTTAGTTCCTACACGGCAGGGGGTACATTTTCCGCAGGATTCGTCAACAGTAAATTCAAGGAAGAATTTAGCGATATCAACCATACAGGTGTCCTCGTCCATAACGATAAGTCCGCCTGAGCCCATCATACAGCCTATTGCTGTAAGATTGTCATAGTCAATTTCCGTATCAATAAGTGATGCGGGAATACAACCGCCTGAGGGTCCGCCTGTTTGTGCGGCTTTAAATCTTTTGCCGTTTGGTATGCCTCCGCCGATATCCTCGATAATCTGACGGAGAGTAGTGCCCATTGGTACCTCAACAAGACCTGTGTGTTTAATTTTTCCGCCCAGTGCAAATACCTTTGTACCCTTTGACTTTTCAGTTCCCAAAGATGAAAACCACTCTGCACCGTTAAGAATAATCTGCGGTACGTTTGCAAAGGTTTCAACATTGTTTTCAACTGTTGGGGAATTATACAGTCCCTTAACGGCAGGATATGGCGGACGTGGACGAGGCTCTCCACGGTTACCCTCAATTGATGTCATAAGAGCAGTTTCCTCTCCGCATACAAATGCACCTGCACCAAGCCTTATTTCAATATCAAAATCAAAGCCTGAGCTGAAAATGTTTTTACCCAGCAGTCCGTATTCACGAGCTTGATCAATTGCAATTTGCAAACGGTTTACGGCAATGGGATATTCTGCACGAACGTAGACAAAGCCCTTTGTGGCACCGATTGCATATCCTGCAATTGCCATTGCTTCAATTATGCAATGGGGATCGCCCTCAAGAACGGAACGGTCCATAAACGCACCGGGGTCTCCTTCGTCGGCGTTACATACTACATATTTTTGCTTTGCCTTGTTGGGAGCGCATAAAGCCCATTTGAAGCCTGTAGGGAAGCCACCGCCGCCTCTGCCGCGCAAGCCCGAATCTGAAATACATTTAATAACATCGTCAGGGGACATAGTCGTCAGTGCCTTGTTAAGCGCCTGATAGCCGTCTCTTGCTATGTATTCGTTAATATCCTCGGGATTAATAACACCGCAGTTTCTCAATACTATACGGTCCTGCGAACGGTAAAAGGCTGTTTCCTTTAAGGTTACATATTTTGGATTTTTCGGCTGAACCTTTCCTGTGTCTGCATAAACAAGCCTTTCAACAATATGTCCCTTCAATAAATGGGATTCAACAATTTCCTCCACATCCTCGGGGGTTACTCTGCTGTAAAATGTACCGTCGGGATAAACGATTACAACAGGACCCAGTGCACAAAGACCGAAGCAGCCTGTTTGAACAATTTGAATTTCCTCGTCAAGACCGTAGGCTTTTATATACTTTTTGAACGCTTCCTGAATTTTTACACTTCCTGAAGAGGTACAGCCTGTACCGCCACAGATCATAACGTGTGAACGAATCATACCTTATACCTCCTCCGGCTCTTCAATCAAGAGAAATTCCTCTATGATTTTTCCGCCTTTAATGTGTTCTTCAACAATACGCTCTGCCATTTCTTTGGTAACATTAGCGTACTTTGCGGTTTTTACACCGTTTTCAACTATTTTAACAACAGGGTTATGTCCAACCTTGCTGACTCTTGCTTCCTGAGTAATTATAACCTTTCCGCTTAAGCCTTCCTCGTCAATTTTTTTAACAAGAACCTTCATAATATCACGGGCGCCTGCAACCAAACCGCTGTTGCCCATTCCCACAACAATACGTGTTTCATAATCATCTGTGCGTATGGCAACACCGCTTTTGTATTTTTCTTTAATTGCGTTAAGCTCATCTACCGATTTCATATCTATTCTCCTTTCAAATCAATGGTTAATCCTGATATTTTGCGAGAATACCGTCAATATCATCAGCCGTAAGCCTGCCGTAAACATCATCGTTTACTGTTAAAACAGGACCTAAACCGCAGGCACCTATACAGCGACAGGCAGTAATTGAATATTTGCCGTCAGGTGTACATTCGTCAACGCCGATACCCAGCTTTTCAGTCAGTGCATCTAAAAGCGTCTGGGAGCCCTTGACATAGCAGGCGGTTCCCATACAAACGGAAATGTTGTATTTTCCTTTCGGAGCTAATGAAAACTGAGCATAAAATGTAGCTACTCCGTAAACCTTTTCAAGGGGTACATCCATGCCCTCGGCAATCATATTCTGTACCTCCATAGGAAGATATCCATAGATTTCCTGTGCCTCCTGCATAACTGACATTAGGCGGCTTTTGTCGTGCTTGTTGGCGTCAATGACAGCCATAAGCTTTTCTTCCTGTTCCTTGGTACCGTTGAAAGGAAGCTTGCTGATTTTCTTTTTCATTAATGATGTACCTCCACTTAATAATCATAGAATTCATTACAAAATTTCTTTTTATTTCTCTGTAAAATTGAATTTACAATTCATAATAACATATCTTTGACAAAAAATAAACAAAATCTTGAAACAAACTATTATTTTTTTATTTATATTGTCAAAAATAAAACAAATGCACCCTTTCGGGTGCTGATTTTTTGTTGTTTGTTAATTATGATTATACAGTTTTGCTTTTTTCAATTCCTTCTTAAGTTTTAATAAACATCGCAAATGATTAATTTTTGTTCTTTTTCCCGAAGAAATATAGCAATATATTTCATGATACATTGCATAAAAAGCAACCTTTAAATCGCAATTCTTTGACGTTGGATATTTTGATTTATACATTTCATAAAGACCGAAAGCATTTCCGGTTAAGCTCTTTAATTGAAATAAATCAAATTCAACATCTGCCCATTTACTTTCAAGCGGATCAATTATTGCGATAGGATTAAGTTTGTCATCTGCCATTATGTTCATTACATTAAGGTCACCATGAATCAAACAAGCGTGCTCAACCTTTTCACTGAAAATATAATCAAAGTTATCCCAAGCACGCCCCATTGTTCTTAAAAAATATGGTTCTAATTGACCGCCTTTAACCATTTTCTCGGCTGTTTGCAAAATATCAAACGCAAATGGTTTGTAATAATCCAACCATTCATCATACGTTGGATTTAGAATAGGACCGAACTTTTCGTTAACTTTGGAATGCCAAGCATACATTGCTGATGTAACCTTATCTGCAAATTTACGCTTTTTTGATTTTGATAAAAACAACTTTGAAAAATCTGTAAAACAGTTTTTGCCACTAACATATTCCATACAGATGAAATCAACCGGGGTTATGTCATCCTTTAAATATGTAAAATACACCTCCGGTATATGAATGATGCTATCTTCTGATAGTGTTTTTAATTCAAACGCTTCCCGCTCACACATATTATCACATCTGCATGCTTTCATTACAACAGTATAAGGTGCTGTATCAATATCAACCTTGTAGGCGTATCCAAAAGAGCCACCACCTAAATATTTAATTGCTTTTACATTGCAGTTAAATTCTTTTTGGGCAACACTAATCGCAATTTGTTCAGCATCATCAATAGTGATAGGGTTAATTTTGACTTGTTCCATTTTATTTTAACCCTTGTCTTAAAATTTTAAATGCGTTTGTATATAAGAATTTGCAAGATGCAACATTTCGCCACCAGCCATAATGATGAGGAGTGTATCTGTAATACTTTTCTGCCTCTTGAATTAATGCTAAATAACCTATACCAAAAGCAAATCTGATCATTTCTTCCTCGGTGCAATTAATTTTGGTTTTAGCTACCCCATTATATGCATTTAATGAGATGGTTTTCTTATTTAGCATCTTTCCGAATTCAAGATTCGCAAAATCAAAAATTGCATCGCCCCATACAGTTCGTTCAGGATCAATAACTATTAATTCTATTTTATCATTCTTCCTCACACAAAGAATGTTACCGTACCACATATCTAAGTTTACCATTGAACAAGGGACATCCTCTAACAAAGATTTGTATTCGTCAATATATTTAAGCAGCTTTTCACCTCGTTTTGTTTTTCTGCCTGCTCTCTTGGTATCGTTAATAAGATTTAGTGTCATACTTCGTAATGCAAGATACCAGTTATCATAAAGCTGATTTTGAAGATAACCAAATTCATTGTTTTGCACCTTATGAAATTTTGCTGTAATTCTTGCTATTTCTTCTGTACACCAAATTTTTTCATCGTTGGTTAAATCTGCTTTGTTTAATTGTTCTCCTTCCATTCTTTCCATTATGAAATAATCGGAAGGAAAAACAGTATGAGAAAAATCCTTATAATATACATAAGGTACTTTAACATTTGTATGCGTTCTGATTTTTGCATACCAAAAAACTTCTCCACGCATCATATCCTGCTCATAGGTTAATATTCCTGTTTTATCAAGTGGAGAAACCTTTAAAACATAATTACCCATATCGGTTACAACATCATAGACAGCATTATATTCTCCATCGCCAAGCTTATCAAAAAATGTAACTTTACCAAGACAAGCCGCATCAAACATATCTTGGACTTGTGAATTTGTTAATTCAGGTTTGGTTCTGCTAATCATATAAGCACCTCCGATTCTTACAATATCATAATATCTATACGCAAATCCAAAATATATAATATTTCTTATATTTCTATAATAATTCCGTTGAATAATAGGCGATAATATGATATTTTTATTACGGTGATTAAAATGAACAAATACAAAATTAACATACTTGATGAAAGCCATATTTTTAAGGAAAGAGAAAACGGTATTATCCATACTCCTTATGAATTAGAAACGACATTTTTATCAAGCGTTAAAAAAGGCAGTCGTACCGATGTTAAACTTATGATTAACAATATGATTGATAGCGGTATAACTATCGGCAAAATGTCAAGTGATAATTTAAGGCAAATAAAATATTGGGCTGTATCATCGTTTACACTAATTACCCGTTCGGCAATTCAAGGCGGACTTGACGAAACAACCGCCTACAATTATGCCGATAATTGTATTACTGACATTGACAAAATGACAAAGACAGATGATATAGTTCAATATGTTATTCAAAAATGCATTACACTAACTGATATGGTTGCTGAAAGCAGAGAGAATAGTGTCTATCCCCAACCAATAAGAAAATGCTTGCACTATATCAATACGCATCTTCATGAAAAAATAGCCGTTGTAACGTTGTCTAAAGAATGCGGATTATCAGAGGACTATTTATCTTATCTGTTTAAGAAAAATATGGGAATCAATCTATCAAAATATATTAGAACGCAAAGGTTACAGGCATCAAAGGAAATGCTCAAGGACAATTATTCTGTGTCAGACATTGCATATTATCTTGGTTTCTGTTCGGAGAGTTATTTTATATCTTGTTTCAAAAAAGAATTTGGTAAAACACCAAAACAATTTAGAAATCAAATATTATAGTCAAGGGACTGTTTCTGCCAAATCTGCTTTCGGGGTTCCCGAAAAGTCTTAAGACTTTTTGGGGAAAGGAGGAGCAACGGAGTGAGCGGCCAATAGCTTTTAGAAAAAGATATTGCGAACGATACGAAGTTTGTGACGACGAAGGAGCCTCGTGTTTCGATTACCACCATAAAAAAAGCACCTTTATGGGTGCATAGTGTGGTGATTATCGCTTTTGCGGTATGAAGTTGTGCTATCGCTAAGGCGACTTTTTTGTGGGGGTATGAAAAAGATGTATCCTTTTCTCTTTTCTCTCTTATCTACTATCCGGAAACGACAATTTGAGAGAAGATAGAAAAATTAAAAGTGAAAAGTGAAAAGAACAAAAAGGAACGACAATCTTCTTGTCGAAAATTGTCGTTCCTTTTTGGTGGAGTAGGAGAAGCCAAATCCGATAAAGACTCTATTTCGGAGAATTTCAGCGTTTTCACATTATCCTTGTAGTTGAAATAGAAATCAATCCTGTCATCGTAAAGAATTACTGAATTCACAAATGTGTTAATCAACATTCTTCGGTTTTCCAAATCGTTAGTATTCAGTTTCTTGAAATCCTTGAACCAGTATTGCAGGAACTCTCTATCCATAGTCGGATGTATCATACTTTCCTTTGCAATTTCTGTTTCAAGACTATCTCTCGTGCTTTCAAGCTCATCAAGTCGTTGCTTGGTTGACCTTGTTATGATGCCCTGTTCTATGGCACTAATCATATTATCAATAGCGTGATTTGTTTGCGCAAGCTGCTTCTTCAAAGACTTGTGAGTCGGACTTTCCTTGCCTTGATATACAAGTATCCTGTCAATCAGCCTTTCAATCAGTTCATCGTCATTGATAAATTTAATCACTTGGTCAATAACTATGTTTTCTATCCAATCTTTCTTAACTGCTTTCTTATCACAGGTCTTGGTGCGTTTGTTGTTGACGCATTTGTAATAGGCATACCGTCTTGTTTTTGCATTACCGCTTTCGCCCACCATAAATGCTTTACACTTCCCGCAATATAATTTTGTTGTCAGCAAGTAATCATCAATCGCCTTGTGCCTTGACGGTGCTTTTTTATTTATCGATATAAGCTCCTGCACCTTATCAAAAACATCTCGTGAAACTATTGCCGGAATGCCGTTTTCAATTACAGTGTCGCTGTAAACATAGTCACCTGCATATCGTCTGTTAGATAGGATATTTGCAATATTGTTTACCGTGAATTTTCTTCCGACATTATTCTTTAAGCCTTTGGCATTTAGTGTATCCTTGATTTCGCTTTGCGTCATACCGGCAATGTAGTTGTTGAATATTTCACGTACTATCACTGCCGTTGTTGGATTTATTTGATAGTGCTGTTCATCGTCAATGGTAAATCCAAGGGCAACCGTGCCACCGTTGTATTTACATTTTAAGGCGTTTTCGGTTAATCCACGATTTATCTTCTCGGCAAGCTCTGCCGAATAGTATTCTGCGTAACCCTCAAGCATCGATTCAAGAAGTATTCCTTCTGCACCGCTTGAAATTGCTTCGGTAGCAGATATAACTTTAACGCCATTCTTTTTCAAAATATTTTTGTAGTGGGCAGAGTCGTAACGATTACGAGAAAACCTATCAAGCTTCCAAACTATGACTACATCAAAAATCCCTTTTGAACTATCCTTAATCATTTGCTGAAATTCAGGACGATTATCAGTTTTTGCTGACAACGCTCTGTCGATATATTCGCCTACTATCTGAATGTCATTGTGTTCTGCAAACGCCTTGCATTCACGAAGCTGACCTTCAATAGACTCCTCACGCTGATTATCACTTGAGTATCGTGCATAAATTACACCGTTCATATTCAATTTTACCTCCTGTGTTGTGTGTTATAACTCTAAACAACGCAAATTGCAAGAGAAAATAATAAAAAGAGAGAAAAACTCTCTCTTTTTATTTATAGTAGATTTAAATGCATTTCATATTTTTCTTTATTCCTAATAGTGTAAATAAGTTCGTGCTTTTCTCCTTCTTTAAAGAAATTGTGTAATGAATTCTCACAATAAAAGGAATTATAGAAATTCTTCATAATAAAGCCAACGAAAACTTTCGGCATTATTGGACCAAATACAGGAATTCTACAATTCTTATATTGTCCTATACTCAAATGACACTTCGGATGATTATCAATATGTGTATAATCATAATCAAATCTTAAAGGAAATGTAACAATATTCTTTTTAAGTATATCTGCATAAATACAATCCTGTTCATATAAATCAGGTTCGTTTTGATACAATTCCAAATTTCGAGAAGGAAACATTGTTAACCTATGAGAAATGATTTTTTCTCCTTCAATTCTATAAAGTAATTGTAAAAGATTCCCATCTGCCATCTTTATATGGTATTGTTTATTCTTTGATAATTCTTTATATATTTCATCATATTCAATATTCTTTAACGAAACTGCAAGGTTTGATGCTTTGGGAAATGTAACATCTATTAAACTTTCAGTGGTATATTTTAATATTGCATAGTTTTGATCATCACATATACCCTCGTAAACTAACTTTTGAATAATATCATTAATTTGCTCTTGTATTAGTAATTCAATCTTCATGTTCGCCAAAAATTCCTTTTAATTGTAGCAAGGTTTCTGCTGGGATGTCTTCTAAATACAATTCTTTATTTTGAAGGGATGAAATAACTGAACTTAAATCACTATTTAATTTATCAATCTTTTTTTGTTCTTCATTAGATTTATCTCTATTGATAATAGTCAATTTATTTCTAAGTTCTTTGTTGGGATATACAAATCGCAATTTAAAATCATTATCTTTGATCTGCTTATATTCAGAACATAAAGATTCCATTGCTTCACCATATCCTGTAACCCTAACCCACGCCTTACTTCTTGTCATAGCGGTAAATAAAATATTACGGCTTTTCAATGATGAATAATTCGTTCCACAATTTTGTCCATCCATAACATATACCATTGATGCTTCGTTTCCCTTTGCTCTAAACACACTTGTAATAGTTATAGAATTATCTTGGAAAAACTCATCTGGAGATGTTGTTACTCCTGCAAGATGACTATTTATGTTTAATTCTGCCAAAGCATAACGCACAATTCCTACAGCTTCTCTAGTTTTTAATGGATTGGTGTGTATAACAATGATGTCTTTAAAATCAAGCTCATCATCTTCTAAATTTTTTTTGATTTGCTCGGCTATCCAATTAGCTTGTTCAATCTGATTGTCAAAACTTTTGAATATTATTAAATCATCAATCGAAGAATGGTTCTCCAAAAACTCCGGACTACATTCTTTTGATCTCTTTAAAACTACTCTACAATCATCTTTAAGTTCTCCACTTTCAACTTCGTAGCCAATATCTGTCCAAAGTTCAGGATTATCAAACATTTGAATTAACTCACCATATATTCTAAACCCTAATGCATGGGCACTTGATAACACTGGTCTTGAATTTCGATAACATACATTTAGGATTATATCTTGCCTTGGTTTATTAGGCTCATTTTTCAAAACAACACGAGGCAATCCATTGTTATCTAAGCCAAATATTTCCTCTGGGCTTTTTACTGATTTAGCAGTTAGGCTTTGAAGTTCATCATATGCATATATTAATCTTTTGTCTCTTGGCAATATTTCATAACACATCTTTAAAAAGTCACTTGAAAAATCCTGAGCTTCATCAATCAGTATTGCATCATACATTGGTTCAAAGAATTTACATTGAGCCATTGCAGTTTCACACGCATAATCAAATGCTGTTTCATAAGAACTTCTTTCTTTAGCAGTTCTGAAATCTAAATATTCGATATTATTCTTTTTACAGAAATTATAATATATTCCTTCTTCTGAAGAATTTCCCCACGCATGAATAATATTTAGATTATTCCAATTAGGTTCTGATTCAGATTGTTCAAAAACAAACCTTGTTATTAAATCGTGAAATTGCTGTTTTAATGATCTTGTATTAAAAGTGACTGCAATTTTTAATGATGGATTTGTGACATGCATATAAGCAGCTTTTAATGCTAATACAATTGTTTTTCCTGAACCAGCTAGACCTCTAATTCTTTGAACATTATCCGATATTTCAATTGCTGCAGACATTTGAATTTTGTCTAGATTAGCAACATTTTTTTCTAATTCTTTCAGTATCCATCCTCTCGATCCTTCTGTTGTAGCTTTTTCACGAGCTAATACTTTTTTCATGGAACCAATAGACTGGATGCATCTCATAGCATTTTGATAATACTCGCTATTATCACCATTATAACTTTCAAAAAATTTATTAAAGTCAGTTTCATTACAAATAACTTTATCAATATTTCCACTAAAATTAGGAGCAAGAGTCACAACATCTAGGTTTATTTTCAGTGTACCCCTCTTAATTAAAGTCTTCTCTTTTGCCACTTTTGAAAGTAACAAGTCGTATATTTCATCTTGTTCGTCTTCAAAATTGGCAGATACAGTTTCATTGTAAAAAATAAAGGCTATTAATCCGTATTTTTTTGAAATATATAAAGCATCAACGCTTTTTTTGTTTTCCATTGAAGGCAAAATAGGATAACCTAAAAATAAATTGCCTTCATCTATATTACTATTTTCAAAAAATGAAATTAATTTATCTGTAATAGGTTTATTTACAATTTGACCTCTTGTAATACTGAACATATATATCTCTCCTAGTGAACTGTATAGTATAAATTATATAATACTACTAAATTTTATCCATTTCAATAAAAACAAACAATATTGTTATCAAATTATTCTTTACAACCATTGTATAAAAGCAGTTTTATCTGTGCAATTATAACCTGCTTGCTTATAAAAATTCAAAGTGCTTTCTTTCTTAGAACCGGTTAACAACATCATTTTGTAGCAATTGTTTTTCTCTGCAATATCCTTTGCATAGTTCAAGCAAGCAGTGGCATATCCTTTTCCTCTATATTCTTCCATAGTAACAACATTTTCGATAAAGGCATACGGTCTGACATTTCTTGTGAGATTAGGAATAATAACGCATACGCAGGAGGATACAATTTTTCCGTCAATATCACAAACAATCAAATGGTGGTTTTTATCATCAATTATTTGTTGCCAAGTATTTTGAAGATGTTCCGTATTACTTGGTATTTCTTTTTCATGTAAATCCAAATACAAATTCAAAATTTGCTCTAAATCATTTTTATTTGCTTCTCTAATCATAATACATCCTTTAACATAATTAACTCGGTGTTTTCTTCTCGTAAATTAAGCTCTCCAACACACTTATATCCTAAACGACTATATAATCGTTGAGCTCCTATGTTGTCGCTTTCTGTTGAAAGCATAAGTCTGTTTTCGCCTTTTGAAATCATTTCCCTTTCCAAAAATTTCATTAGAGCAGTACCTGCACCGTTGTTTTGAAAATTTTCAAGGATATAAAGTCTGTTTACGAAAGGCCATTTTTCAATAAAATAGCTGTATTGAAGCCAACCTAAGAACTCATTGTCATCAAAAACAAATACAGCTTGTTTGTTATCCGTCCAAGCTTTCCACTTGCTTTTTGATATTGAATCATCAATTTTCAATATCAATTCGTAATCATCAAAATTTGCATATCTAACATTTTGCATATATTTCTCCAAATTTTCTATTTGATTGTTCAAAAAATCTATTTGGTGTTGTTCCAGAAGGCAAGCCTATTCTTTCAGCCGTTGAATACCAAATTAAATATTTATCAAGTGGAATTTCGTTTTTTACTTTTATATGCTGACCGTCTCTTAACAGCAAACCGTCATTCGCTAATTTCTTCGCATCTAAATAAAATCTACAACCTGCTTGATATGTTTGATTAGAATTTATATCAATTGCACCTTTCTGCTTTGAAGCAACAATTATTTCGTTGTTTACATCAATGGGAGATAGCATTACATAGTTTGAAAAATCCTCTATATCTCCAAGCAAACTGCCTATCGATTTTTCTTCAAAACTTTCTTTTTGTTGTTTGAGTATATTCCAACATTTAATTGAACCATCGGCAATTATTCCTTTGTATGCCTCAAAAGTTGTTGTATGCACCATAACAGTTGGTTCGTATTCTCTTAAAGAACTTTCATTGTAGCTATGATTACCATAAAGTGTTTTTGCTAATTCTATATCATCATCTAACACATCAAGAATTAGTTCAACACATGAATCACTATAAAAATCAATCATGTCGCATAAATCATAGTACCAATATTTATATTGCTTACTTATCTTGACGGTATATATTGAATTTTCTAAACTGCAAAAAGATTTATAATCTTTTGAATTTGTCAATATACATTTAATCTTCATAACTATCTTATCTTTGAAATTATGTCAAATGCACATGCATAAGTCTTTTCTAAAAATTCTTCTGTGTCCTTATACTGTGAATATGTTTTCATTACTTCCATTAAGAAAGGAAAATCAAAATCTATTGTTCGTAATATTTCAACCATTTCATTAATACGGATAAAACCTTCGCCAATAGTTACATGGTCAGTAAAAGGCTTAATTCTATCGGAAATATGTACTGCCATTAGTCTGTGTTTCCACTTTTCTAATAGTTCCATTGGTCGAGGACCATCAACTTGGTCGTGTGATGAATCATAGCAAAAGCCAATATAATTCTTATCTGTTACCTCTAACATTTGCTCCAGCACATCTGTTGCTTTTCCTGGACAAAGATTTTCAAGTGCAACCTTGACATTATATTTTTTACATAGCTCTATCAAATCATTAATTGACACTTTGAGCTTCTTAATATCATCATTGCTCTGTATTTCTTTTCCCATAAAAGATGTACAGTGTGCCACAACCACAGGACAGTTCAACTCTTTTGCAATCTGCATCGTCTTTTCCATTACCGATTGCCAATCTTCTGTGGCTAAACATTGAGAAAAATGAATTGTGTCAATACTCAAACTGTTTTCGCTAAGAGCATTTTTAATTTGTTCAACTCGTCCTTCTTTAAAAAGCTTACTGTGTTCCAAATTAGAACCAAGTGAAATATGCGTAAATCCTGCTTTAGAAATATATTTCATTTGCTCTTCCAACGGAATATCATAATCAAAGCAACTTGATATCGAAATATTTTTAGACATAATATACTCCAAATCATTTTCTTTCATATAACAATAATAACACAAATTCATATTATTTCCAAGTACAATAATAATAGATAGGGTGCATTTGATGTACCCACCGGGAGCATTAGACTGCACACAAACAATAGAAATCCCTTCCTTAAAAATTGGGCTACCCCTGGTATGATAAATTATGTAAAAACAATAGGAAAGGGCTTTTTTGAAAAATTTTCTCATTTTGGGATAAGTAATCGAGATGATAATAAATTTCGATTGTAGGCGATTTGTGAGCGCCTTTTGGGAAGACAATGAGAACACGATAATGAAGAAAAACTACTCAAACTAGCCATTATTTGCATGGTCGATAAATATGCAGGATAAAAGACTGTTATCGGCAAGCCGAAACAGTCAGAAAAACACCGTCCGGCAGTGCCTGTCGGATTTATTTCACTGTTATCAAAAATAACAACTGTTATTGCCGATGTTATTACCTACAATAAACACCGAATTCTAAACCCAAATCAGTGTTAATGCCACTGTTATT